>NZ_ALKF01000204.1:0-228889 GCF_000283315.1 Paenibacillus sp. OSY-SE
AGGTATGGCGGCGGCAGCCATTACTGAACTGGCGGGCGGAAGCCCGCGCCAAGCGGCGCATGCGATGGCGATCGCGCTGAAGAACATGCTCGGCCTCGTCTGTGACCCTGTTGCAGGCTTGGTCGAGGTGCCGTGCGTGAAGCGCAACGCCATGGGCGCGGCCATTGCGATGGTGGCGGCAGATATGTCGCTTGCCGGCGTGGAGAGCGTCATTCCGTGCGACGAAGTCATCGAGGCGATGTTCCGCATTGGACAGACGATGCCTACTACGCTGAAGGAGACTGCGCGCGGGGGCTTGGCTGCCACTCCGACAGGTCAGCGGTTGAAGCAGCAAATTTTTGGAGATCAGACGACAAAATAAACGAAATTATCGCTGAATGAACGAGATAAATGAAAGATCTGGAGTCCGAATGGTTGGACTCCAGATCTGTAGGGGGTACCAAAATGCAAGAGCGACAGCCCGAACTGGGGGGATTGACCGGGCAGCGCAAGACAGAGCATGTTCGCATCTGTTTGGAGGAGCCGGTGAACGGTATTGGCATTACAACGGGACTGGAACGATACCGCTTTGTGCATCAGGCGCTTCCGGACATTGACTATCGCGACATTGATCTTGCTACCGCTTGGTTGGGCAAGCCGGTGCGGACGCCGCTCTTGATCAGCTCGATGACGGGAGGCAGCAGCCATACGGCGTCGATTAACCGTCGCTTGGCCGTCGTGGCGGAAGCGCGCGGCTGGGCGATGGGCGTCGGCTCAGTGAGGGCGGCGGTAGAGAATCCAGGCGTCGCGGACACGTTCCAGATGCGCGATTTGGCGCCGACGATTCCTATGTTCGCGAACTTGGGCGCGGTGCAGTTAAATATGGGCATGGGGGCGGATGAATGCCGCCGTGCAGTGGAACTGGTGCAGGCAGACGGACTCATTTTGCATCTCAATGCGCTGCAGGAGGTGTTTCAGCCGGAAGGCGACTTGAACTTTGCCGGGCTGCTTCACCGTATCGAGGAAGTGTGCCGCGCATTGGAAGTGCCCGTCGGCGTGAAAGAAGTCGGCTGGGGGATAGCGGCGGACACGGCCAAGCAGTTGGCCGAGGTGGGCGTCGCCTTCATCGACGTCGCCGGAGCGGGAGGGACCTCCTGGAGTCAAGTCGAGAAGATGCGGCTCCCGGATCCGATTCGCCGGCAAGCTGCCGAGGCCTTTGCCGATTGGGGGATTCCTACGGCAGAGAGCGTGCGGCAGGTGCGCGCTGCGTTGCCTGACCACATGGTGGTGGCCAGCGGCGGGCTCCGCACTGGCGTCGATGCGGCCAAGGCGCTCGCTCTGGGTGCGAACGCAGCTGGCTTCGGACGCTCCTTGCTTGCGGCGGCGGCCGATTCGGAAACAGCGGTGGACGCGGTGCTGGCACAGGTGGAGACGGAGCTGCGCATCGCGATGTTCGGCATTGGGGCGCGAACGATCGAGCAGTTGCGAATGACTGAACGACTAGTCTAATAAGTGATCATCCTGTTACAATGGGATAAACTAGAAATGGCCGCAGCCTGATAACTGTGGCCTGTTTCTTGCAAATATCAACCTGGAATAGTCATGAAAAACAGAAACTTTTCACGGGAATCGACGCTTTTTGTTCATAAAACCCCCACTTTTCACGGTTTTTTACCTTCATATCTTGAAAATGTGTTTGAAAACATCATTTTTGGTAAATAAAACCTGTACCCATACTATGGAAAATCCTTTATATTATGATCGGAATCACATTCAAACGTTCGGATTTCATGATAATAAGTGCGTAAATAGTGGACATCGAACGGGAGAGCGTCGATAAATATTATAATGAGTGAAAAGAAAGGGTTGAATGGGATGAAACAATCGATTTTCAACTTTGATACCAAAACGGTAGTCGCTATCGGTATTGGAGCTGCTCTGTACGGCTTGCTCAGCACGATTACGATACCGTTAGTTCCTCAGACGGGATTGCGCCCGGCCATTGCCATTCTTACTATTTTCGGCGCGCTGTTTGGTCCTGTCGTTGGCTTTTTAAGCGGAGCGATCGGCCATATCATTACCGATTTAACATGGGGTGGCGGCACGATTTGGTGGTCTTGGGTGCTCGGTTCTGCGATTTCCGGTTTAGGAATGGGGCTCGTGTATGCAAGCAGCTCTTTTAACGTAAATGAAGGTCGTTCCACGAAAGGCAACATCGTTACACTAGCTATTTCCGGATCGGTTGCTTTGGCAGTCGGCTACGGGATTTCCAGTATTCTTGATGTCTATTTGTTTGGCGAGGCGCCGGACAAAATGTGGGTGCAATTTTATGCGTCCGCCATTGCCAACATAGCCGTACATTTGATTCTCGGTGTGTCAGCTGTGCTTGGATTACTTAAATTGAACCGTCGCAACTCGAATTTGCGCGTACTTAAATAGGTTGCTAGATTGCAGCATGATGACAGGAGCTATTGAATCTATGAAGGAACCGCTTATCTCGTTTCGAGATTTTAGCTTTCAATACCGCAGCTTGTCTGAGCCGACATTGAAACAAATTAATCTGGACATTTATCCAGGTGAGAAAATACTCATTGCCGGGCCAAGCGGCTCGGGCAAATCTACGTTGGCCCATTGTATCAATGGGCTGATTCCTTTTACTTACAGCGGCACGTTGTCCGGAGAATACTCCCTTAGAGGGCAGCGTCCGGCCGACCTCAGCATTTTTGAAATCAGCCGCAGCGTCGGCACAATATTGCAGGATCAGGATGGTCAATTCATCGGCTTGTCCGTCGGCGAAGATGTTGCCTTTGCCTTCGAGAACGACTGCATGGCACCGGCGGACATGAAGCCGAAGGTGACGCATGCGCTCGATATTGTTGACATGCTGCCGCTTCACGATCAGAGCCCGCACGAATTATCGGGCGGACAGAAGCAGCGGGTGTCGCTGGCGGGCGTGCTGTCGATGGAGGCGGATATTTTGCTGTTCGACGAGCCGCTTGCCAATTTGGATCCAGCCAGCGGCAAGCATGCGATGGAGCTGATGGAGGAGATTCACCGTCAGACCGAGAAGACCATCATCATTATCGAACATCGCGTCGAGGATGTGCTGGAGCAGCCTGTCGACCGTGTCGTCATTATGGCAGAGGGAAGAATCGTTAAGGTGGGAACACCGGATGAAATTCTATCCTCCAACATCATGCGCGAGCACGGATTGCGGGAACCACTTTACGTCTCTGCGTTGAAATATGCCGGCTGCGACTTGCTGCCGAAGGACAAGCCGTCCTCCTTGGCGCAGGTGAGCGCCAGCCCTGTTGTTAAGGAACGTCTGGCAGTGTGGGCGGACAGCGCAGAACCAGCATCAAAGTCTGTTCCTCATCCTCCGCTCATCGAAATGGAGGATGTCCGCTTCTCCTATGATGGGGAACGGGAAATCATCCGCGGCGTTTCCCTTGCGATAGGCATAGGGGAACGCGTTGCGCTGCTCGGCAACAACGGCGCAGGCAAATCGACGCTGTCCCATCTGCTGACCGGCATCGTTAAGCCGAATGCCGGAGTCATCCGGCTGCAAGGAGAGCCGATCAATTCTTGGTCAATTCGCCGCCGCGGTGAACATATCGGTTATGTGATGCAAAATCCGAATCATATGATTACGCAGCCGATGATCTGGGACGAAGTCGCCCTTGGCCTGCGCGTGCGCGGCTTATCGGAAGATGAAGTGAAGACGCGGGTGGAAGAGACGCTGCGCATCTGCGGCTTGTACGGGTATCGGGAATGGCCGGTATCTGCGCTCAGCTACGGTCAGAAGAAACGGGTGACGATAGCTTCCATCTTGGTTATGGAGCCGAAGCTGATGATTTTGGATGAGCCGACAGCTGGACAGGACTATAAGCATTATACCGAATTTATGAGCTTCATCTCGCACTTGGCCGACAGCGGCATGTCGTTTCTTTTTATTACGCATGATATGCATTTGGCGCTTGAATATACGGAACGGGCCGCGGTTCTGTGCAACGGGGAGCTGATTGCGGTAGGCGATACCGCGCATGTGTTGACGGATACAGACGCAATCGCGCAGGCGAATTTGAAAGAAACGTCGTTGGGCGCTCTGTCGCGTTTAACCGGTGTCTCCGCACCGGAAGCGTTCGTGCGTCATTTTATCGTGCAGGAGAAGAAGGTGAATCATTCATGAGTAAGGCTGGAATGCTCTATATCGATAGTGACACCTTGTTCCACCGCATGGACGGAGCGGCCAAGCTTATCGTCTTGGCTGTCTGGACCGTCGTCGTCTTTTTATTTCAGGATATTCGTATCTTTGTCCCGCTTTTTCTGATCGGGATCATCATGTTGCTGTCCGCCAAGCTGCCATGGAAACGAATCCGTCTCCTCGTTTGGCTCATGATCGTATTCAATATCTTCAACTCTCTGTTTACGCTTGCCATTACACCGGCCTATGGAAGTGAAGTGTCGGGCTCGACGACGGTCATATTGGATTTGGGATACAATGTGCTTACGCTTGAAACGGTAGTTTACGTACTGACCTTATCCATGAAATATATGTCGCTTATGCCGATTACCGTATTGTTTATTTATACGACGCATCCGACTCGTTTGGCCAGCAGCTTGAACCGGGTAGGGGTTCCGTATAAGGTGGCTTACGCGTTCAGCATCGCGTTCCGCTACATTCCAGATATGCAGGCGGAATTCCGCAACATCTCGAACGCTATGCAAGCACGGGGGCTGGGCTTCGGCAAAGGCGAAGGGACGCTGAGCCAAAGGCTCAAGCATTTCGTCTCGATTGCCATTCCGCTTGTCCAATCCTCGCTTCACAGGATTGAGACGATCTCGAATGCGATGGATTTGCGCGGCTTCGGCAAGCATTCCAAGCGGACGTGGTATTCTGCGACGGTATGGCACCGCGAGGATTATATCGTCATCGTCACGAGTCTCATCGTGCTTATTGCAGCGATAGCTTGGCGAGTACAGGGCTACGGAACGTTCTGGTATCCATATTGAACTACTGAATCGGGTTCTCCAAGAGGAGGCCCGATTTTTTGATCCAAAAGATAATGTCCACGAATCTTACAACATCCTTCGTGTTCACTGCCCCCTGTTCCGCTCATCCCTTTCGCCCACTCTCCTCATTTCTCAGTATTGCAATGAATGGCTCGGCGCGCAGTGATCGATCCGTGCATGTTATGAACGGACTAGCGAGCTGCCGTGATTGGTTCAGATACGCAACAGCTCGGCAGCTGAAGTAATAGTTTATTGGAGCGATTTGAATGAGATGGTTCTGAGGAACAGGGTGTGGAAAATAGATTAATGATAGGAGGTAGAAAGGATTCCGTGAATGGTAAGAAGACTCTGAGCGCTTTGCTTAAACTTATCTGTCTCAAACGGTGATTCGATATGGTTCACATTATTCTGAATAGTTGGGAGAGTGAACAAAAGGGCTTTTGAAGGCAATCTTCTTTACGGAGAAAGAGCAGGCACGTAACGCTAGTTGCAGCAAGCCGTGTGTTGAGGGATACACTCGTAATGAACCGCCTGAATCAGTCGTTTTTTGTCACAAATTAACAAAAGTTTCATATCAGCTTAATACTCTCTTGCCAGAGGAAAGTTATGGTAGATGGGGATGGTGAATGACATGCCATCACATTATGAACGTTGCCGTTAGAAGGGGAGAATTGTAACATGCAAATGCAAGCAAAGTGGATGCTGCTCCTGCTGCTCTGCTTCACGATGTTGGTCGGATGCGGACAGTCGGGAAACTCGAACGCAGGGCAGGCTGCCGATAAGGCGGCAGGGCAAGGAATCAGCGGCGCAGAGCCATCTGGCGACAAGAAGCCGAACGGTGGCGAAGAGAACATTGAGCTGACGTTCTACTATCCGATTGCCGTAGGCGGACCGCTAACGTCAGTGGTTGAGAACATGACGAAGAAATTTACGGAGAAGCACCCGAACATTACGGTCAAGCCGGTGTATACGGGCAGCTACGCGGACACGACGACGAAGATTCAAGCCGGCATTCAAGCGCAGCAGCCGCCGGATGTAGCCGTGATGCTGTCCACGGAATTGTTCAGCATGCTTGACACGAATGCGATACTTCCGCTCGATGATTTCATTGCGAAGGAAAGCGGAGACGTGCTGCAAGATTTCTATCCGGCTTTTCTTTCGAACTCGCAAGTGGAGGGAAAGACGTATAGCATTCCTTTCCAACGCAGCACGATCGTGCTTTATTATAACAAGGATGTCTTCAAGGAGGCCGGTCTGGATCCAGAGCAACCGCCGAAAACGTGGGCGGATCTTGTCGAAGTTGCAGCGAAGGTAAAGAAAGCAGGACGCCATGGCATCGAGGTTCCGGGCTCCGGCTTTGCTTATTGGATGTTCCAGCAGTTTGCTTTACAGAACATGAGCGACCCGAAGCAGAACTTGATGACGCAGGATGGCAAAAAAGTATTTTTCGATACTCCGGAAAATATTGAAGCGCTGCAATTCTGGCAGGACCTGTCTCTCAAGCATAAGATAATGCCGGATGGCGTCATTGAGTGGGCCACCGTTCCGACTGATTTCCTGGAGCAGAGGACGGCGATGATGATTCATACGACCGGCAACCTGACCAATATTAAAAATAGCGCCAAGTTCGATTTCGGAGTCGCTTTTCTGCCGATGAGCAAGCAGTATGGATCTCCGACAGGCGGCGGGAATTTGTACATATTTAAAGATATTGATCCGAAGAAGCAAGCGGCTGCATGGGAATTCATCAAGTTCATGACCGAGCCGGAGCAGGCGGCACAATGGAGTATTGATACGGGATATGTTGCAGTACGGAAATCAGCTTATGAGACGGGCGTCATGAAGACCTATGCGGCAGATTTTCCGCAATCGGTCGTCGCGCGCGACCAGTTAGAACATGCATATGCGGAATTGTCTACACATAACAACGGCAAAGTGTCCAAAGCGCTGACCGATCAGGTGCAGGCTGTCCTGACTGGAACGACCGACGCCGCGACCGCATTGAAGAAGGCGCAAGAAGAAGCGGAGCGTGCGCTCAAGCCGTTCAATAAATAACAATGTGTCCACACAAGGAGGACTAGATGCGGATGAGCGTCACATGGAAAGAACGGCTCGCGCGCAACGGATTCGCTTGGGCCTTGCTGCTGCCATCCTTGTTATTTCTAATTTTGTTTACGTATTATCCGATGCTGAAGACGGCGTGGCTAAGTCTGTTTCAAGCGGACTTGGCCGTGCCGGAGCCGGTCTTTAACGGAGCGGACAATTATGCGTTCCTATTTTCCGACCCGGTGTTCCAGAAGGTGTTCAGCAACAACTTGTGGTTTGCTGTCGGCACGGTGCCGACGTCTATGATCTTGGCATTTCTGATGGCGCTCTTCGCGGACAAAGCAATGGCGGGCAAGACGTTCTCCCGCGTTGCCTTCTTCTATCCGAATATGGTTCCGATGATAGCGGTGGCTAACATTTGGTTGTTTATTTATACCCCGCAGTACGGGCTGCTGGCGCAGTTGGCGCAATGGGTAGGGCGTGCGGATATGAATCTGCTCGGTCATCCAGATACGGTAATGGGAGCTATGATCGTGATGATGATTTGGAAGGAAGCCGGCTATTTCATGATTTTTTATTTGGCTGGTCTTCAGAACATTCCGAAGGACTTGTATGAGTCCGCTTCTATGGATGGCGTTGGCGCATGGAAGGTGACTACACGAATTACGATACCGTTGACGATGCCGACAACCCTGTTTGTGGGGGTCGTCGCGTTAACGAACGCTTTCAAGCTGGTCGACCATTTGTGGATAATGACAAAAGGCGGGCCGGATAATGCGAGCAATCTGCTGCTCTATCATATTTACGACACGGCCTTCAGCTTCTACGACCAAGGGATGGCAGCGGCGATGACGGTCGTTATGATTGCGGTGTTGCTTATTTTGTCTTCCCTTCAATTTTTCGGCTGGGATCGCAAAATTCATTATCAATAGAGGGGGCTCCGAGGCTTTATGGGGAAATCGGATGAATTGGACAGAGCGGACGCGGTCAAATTCAGCCTAGACCGTCATTCCGGGATTGGCGCACGAACGGACCGCGAGCTGCGAATCGGACGTCTGAAGCAACGCGCCGCACGCGGGATATGGCATTTGGTTATGCTGGCCGTCGGCGTCGTCTGGCTCATTCCGTTCGTCTGGGTCATCTGGACAGCGTTCCGCCCGAAAGACGCAGGGATGAATTCATTCTTGACGTGGCAATGGACTTTCGAACATTTTGCCCGTGTATGGGAAGGGGCGCCGTTCGCTCAGTATTATTTGAACACGCTGACGATAGCTGGCGGGGTGCTCGCCGTTCAACTATTTAGCTTAACGCTGGCCGCCTATGCCTTTGCGCGTCTGCGCTTCTTTGGCCGTGATGTCGTGTTCATGCTGTTTTTGGTGCAGATTATGGTGCCGGCAGACGTGCTTATTTTTTCTAACTATCATGTATTAAAAGAATTCGGTTTGCTCGATACGAAGCTTGGGATTATGCTGCCTTACTTTGCATCGGCCTTCGGAATCTTTCTGTTGCGCCAAACGTTCAAGCAGATGCCGCTGGAGCTTGAAGAGGCGGCGATGGTCGAAGGATGCTCCCGGCTAGGTATTTTGTGGCGCATCTTCGTGCCGCTCTCGCTTCCGGTCTATATTTCATTCGCCGTCGTTTCGGTAAGCTATCAGTGGAACAACTTCCTCTGGCCGCTTATCGTGACGAACTCGGTGGAGAATCGCCCGCTTACCGTCGGCTTGGCCATGTTCGCCCAATCGTTCGAGACGGGCGCGCAGTGGGCGGAAGTGAGTGCGGCCACATTGCTCGTCGTCGCTCCGCTGCTCATCGGATTTCTGCTTTTTCAACGGAAATTTATTAACAGCTTTATGCATTCCGGCATCAAGTAGCACGTAAAATATAAATAAAATGTGAAAGATGAAAGAAATTTATAAAATAGAATTAATGTTGTGAAATTTTACCTTAGCAGGTTGGCCATTTTTTCAATAAAATGAAGTCTATATCTGCCGCCAAGGCATCATAGATATGATCGGAAGGGGTGCGTTACAGACAACATGCCAACACAAGGAAAATCTCAACAACATTCGCAACAGAAGTCTTCCTGCCAATCGGGTTCCAAAAAGTCGGAACAATTTAGCTCCTCGGGATTTATATTGGCGGCTATCGGCAGTTCGGTCGGCTTGGGCAACATGTGGAAATTTCCGTATGTTACCGGCCAGAATGGCGGCGGAGCCTTTTTTCTCCTGTTCATAATATGTCTGCTCATTGTCGGTTTGCCGGTTCTGCTTGGGGAATTAGCCGTCGGGCGGGCAGGGCGCGGCGATGCGGTAACCTCATTCACGAAGCTTTCCAATAAGAAAGGCTGGGGCGCGCTCGGCTTCGTCGCCGTCTTGGCGGCGTTCCTCATCATGACCTACTACAGCACCATTGCAGGCTGGACGCTGCATTATGCGGTAGAATCCCTAACCGGCAATCTGTTCAACAATCCGAACTACGAACAGCAATTTACCGCTTTTACAGCCGGCATGTGGCCGATCATTTGGCAAATCGTCGTCATGGCGCTGTCTGGTTTCATTATTGCGCGGGGGATTTCCGGCGGAATTGAGAAGTTCAATAAAATCGTCATTCCGGGACTTTTGCTTATTTTGCTTATCATGCTCGTGCGTACGCTCACGTTGGACGGAGCTGCCGCAGGAATCAAATATTTCTTATATCCCGATTTCTCCGTGTTAACCTTTCAATCTGCGTTAGCGGCGCTCGGTCTCGCATTCTTTTCGCTATCGCTGGGTCTGGGAGCCATGCTGACGTATGGCGCTTATGTAGATAAGCGTCAGTCGCTGCCGCTCGCGACGTTGGCCGTTGGCGCTGGAGACTTGACGTATGCGTTGATCGCCGGCTTGATTATATTTCCGACGACGTTCACGTTTGGCATCGAGCCTAATTCCGGACCTGGACTCGTATTCGTTACTTTGCCGGCTGCATTTGCATCCATGCCTTACGGCAGCTTGTTCGGCGGGCTGTTCTTTATTCTTCTGGCTATCGCGGCGGTTACCTCGTGTCTGTCGCTGACAGAGGTTCCAGTCTCTTATTTGATTCGGCGGTTCGGATTCACCCGCGGCAAAGCGACAACCACTGTCGTGCTTGCCATGTATGTCATTGCGCTGCCGTGTACGCTTGCCGCTGGAGGAGCATGGAGCGATGTTAAGTTCGGCGGGCGTAATTTGTTCGATTGGCTCGACTTCATTACGTCGAACGTCATGCTGCCGCTTGGCGGCTTATTCGTTACGCTGTTGGTCGGTTACGTATGGAAAGATGCGGGCAGTGAAACGGGATTGCGATCGTCGGGGATGAAAATTTGGCTATTCACGATGCGTATTGTCGCGCCTGTCTTAATTATTTTGATTTTCCTTTCATCTGTCGGCCTCGTATAACGTCGGCAAGAGAGCCTTTCTCCGTCTTAGGGGAGAGGCTTTTTTTTTATATTTCGAGAAAAAAATGCATTTTCATGCAACATATTTGCAAGTCGTCCCGTCTATGAGGTTGAAAAAGAAACAAATCCCGGGATGAGAAACGCCACATTCAATAAAAAACGAACTGGAATGCAGGAGGAACTCGATATGAAGAGACAAGCTTGGGTGAAAATGTTGTTGACGACGTGTGTAGTGGTTATGGCGGCGCTCCCGCTGACAGCGGCAGCGAAGGCAGACCAAGTACAGGGCACGGTAGTGAGCCCGGCAGCGGAACAGAGTTCAGACATCACAATCCATAAAACGGACGTGAAGAAGCCAGAGCAGCAGGAATCGTTCTCGACCAAAGGGACCATCGATCAAATTACGTATACGAAAAGCGGCGCTTATGTGATGATGAAAGGAAAATCCGCGCAGACGCAAAATATAGATGAACTTCGGCTTGTGTTCGCCAAAGGAACGCTAGTGGTCGATCAAAACGGCAAGCAAGCAGACCTGTTGCAGGCGCTTAATGAAGGTTGGACGGTAACGGCTTATTATGGTTCCGCCATGACGAGCAGCATCCCGCCTCAGGTGAATGCGGAGAAATTTGTCGTCGAGCGTCCGGATGCGACAGAAGAGTTCAAGACATCAGGTGTCATTACAGAAGCGGGCAAAGACCGCATCTCAATTATTGGGGAATATCCGATAATATTGAATATTACCGATAAGACAAAGATTACGGATGAATCCGGCAAGACGCTGACGAAGGATGCCTTGAAGCAGGACGTACGCGTGGAAGTGGAATACAGCCCGGTCATGACGAGAAGTCTGCCGCCAATCAGCCATGCCGTCTCAATTGTCGTAAAGGAAGAAACGGTTCGCAAAGAAGGCACGATTAGCAAAGTGAATAAATATGACGGGAAAACAACGGTTGCTGTCGATGTGAAAGCTGATGGGGGTCAAGTGAGCGGCATTGTGTTGACCACGGACGAGAATACAGTCATCGTTAATCAATCCGGCGAGAAGCTTGACGCCAAGGATTTGAAGGCTGGACAGAAAATCATCGGCTTCCATGCTCAAATTATGACGATGTCGTTGCCGCCGCAGAGCTATGCTTACCAAATTGTCGTAGCGAACTAACTTCATCAATCACCATTTCTTCGTATCTCTGTTTGCATGCAGCCGATGCTGGGTAATGTATATAAAATGAATAATCGACTGTACAACGAAACGAGGGTGGTGAAGCTTTGTGCGGCGCAAATTGCTGCGTATTGGCAATAGTTTCGGCCTTATCCTGACAAAGGATATTTTGTCGAAGTTGAAAGCAGAATACGGAGATTTGTTTGAAATGGAAGTTAGGGAGCAGACTGGAGAAATTGTCATTCGCAAGGTCGCTGACGCATCTAACCGCAATAGAATAAAAGAGAAGACGAAAATATCGGTGTAGGGATTGTATCCCTGCACCTTTTTTTGTTGTTAAACAAGAAACAACCCCTGCAGCTCACTGTTGCCGAAAGGGTTGCTCCGTTATCGTCTATTCAAGAAAAAGGGGGAGAATGTCATGCTATTATATAATCACCGAATTCTTTCCGTTTGAAACAACGGACATAAAATAATAGAATATACCTATTCATTTCACGATTATTCGACATTTTTCGATAAAAACAGTTCCATAGTTGACATGAAATGATATAATGGAAATTAAAACCACGGCCCCTATAATAGGGGTGGCTTATGGAGGCGTAGAGAAAATGGGCATGGCTAATGAAGCGGGATGGATTCAGGCATTCGGCTCGGAAGACAATATGCCGGAATTACTCTGTGTCATAGAGAACGGATCAAAGGAACAGTCCGCGGAAGCGGCTCAAGCTTTATTTGAGCAGATTTGCCGGGACAACGATGTGGATGAAGCAGCCTTTCCTCTGATTGATCCGCTGCTTGATATTTTGACCATACGTCACAAGTCGGTCGCCAAGGCAACGATCCTGAACGGTATTGCGCAGGTGCTGCGATGCGCTATGTCGAATCCGCTCCCTTTCGGTGTCACCCCGCTGTGTTACTGCAGCAGCCATAGTCATGGGGTGGAGGAAGAGAATGGTGCGGCGGCAGCGGTGGCGCGGCACTGGCACAATACGCTGCGCGGCCGTTATGCGGAATGGTCTGTATTAGTAGAGGAAGAGGAATTAACGGCAATTCAAGTCGTATATGTGCTGCATCTGCTGCAATGGGATGACCCTCAAGTGGAAAATAAGCTGCTGCGTGCCGCTTTTTATGGGGAGACTTCCCGGCTTCGTCTGAACGCGCTCATCGCGCTTGCCGATCATCGCCGGCGTTCAGGTAAGCCATTCAATCCATCGATTGCGTTCGGTCAGCATCGCGACGACGATCTGTATGAGACGGTACGCGCTGTCTGCGCAGTGTTAACGGCTTCCGAAGCTCAGTCTTTACAGGTAACGGCTAAGCTGCTGCAAGGTTGTGCACTGCCGCGGCTCGATCGAATCCAATTTCCTTGGGCAGATGGGGCAATATCCTCGCTATGCGCGCAGGCTGCCTGTTACCTATTTCAGGACGGCACTTCGATCGAAGAGCGAGCGGTGTTCTGGTTGGAGGCGCTTGAAAAATGTATTCATGCGCATCAGCTGCGCTCGCGCAAAGTGATATGGGAGATTGGCGAGTCGACCGTACAGTGGGATGAAGAGTTGCTGCAATGGAATTGGAACGGCCCGATGCTCGTGGCGGACGGCATGCTGCTCTCGTTGTTTCCTGTGAATGGCGTTCCTGTTGCGGAAAAGGGGGAAGAAATATCTCTTCCGTCGAACGTTTCGCGCGCCATCAAATTATGTCTCCAGCATCAAGTGGAGATGCCGAACGCAGAGCGTTACGGCGTAAGTCGTGTCATACGGCAGTTGTATCGTTTTATTACGTAAAGCGGGGTATTCCTGGCCCAGCATTCAACTGAGAAGGAACACCCGCGAGATATTTAAGAACGTGAAATGACTATATTGATGATGCCGAGACGGGACTAGTCCGTCTTTTTCTTTTTGTGCTGATAGGGGGTAACGGTTTTGGCTCCTTCCAATGTATCATTGACAAAGGCCATATCTTGGTTTTTCACTTTCATGTTGGTGGTGCCAGTGTAATTTCCTCGGTGTGTCTTGTTTTCCATGATGAATTTGACCTTCTTTCGATGTAAGATGTCATCCATCTCATTCAGGATGCTCCGCCCTATTGTTAGCAAATTAGAAAGATGCTATCCAGATGCTATCCGTGAACGTGTGACAGAATCGAAACGCTTTTTGTAATCAAGCACGAGAAAATGTTGACAATATGGAAAAAATCTAGTCGATGACTAGGTTTTTTGTGCGTTGTTGGTTATAATGGTTAAGGAATTTTTGCACGTATTTATAGGCATCGAAACGGCATTGCAACGAACGAAATAATCGAAATCATTATCGAAATAGAACTATATTAAGGAGTTGTAATTATAAATGGCACTGAAAGCTGGTATCGTCGGATTGCCGAACGTTGGCAAATCTACATTGTTTAACGCAATAACGCAAGCAGGCGCAGAATCTGCCAACTACCCGTTCTGTACGATCGACCCGAACGTCGGCGTGGTGGAAGTGCCGGATGATCGTCTGGACAAATTGACGGAATTGGTCGTGCCGAACCGTACGGTTCCGACAGCGTTCGAATTCGTAGACATCGCAGGTCTTGTGCGCGGCGCGAGCAAAGGCGAAGGGCTTGGCAACAAGTTCTTGGCGCATATTCGTGAAGTGGACGCGATCGTGCATGTAGTGCGCTGCTTTGAAGATGAGAACATTACGCATGTGGACGGCAAGGTTGATCCAATAAGCGATATTCAAACAATCAATCTGGAGCTCGTGTTGGCCGATCTCGAATCGGTAGAAAAGCGTCTTGATCGCACGAAGAAGAATTTGAAGAGCGGCGATAAGAAGTATGCGCAGGAAGCCGAAGTGCTTGAGCGCTTGAAAGACACGCTCTATAATGATAAGCCTGCGCGGAGCATGGATTTGAGCGATGATGAGAAGCTGCTGGTGCGCGATCTGCACTTGCTGACGATGAAGCCTGTGTTATATGCGGCGAATGTAAGCGAAGACGGTGTGGCAGATGCGGAATCCAATCCATATGTGCAGCAGGTGCGCGAATTCGCAGTGGCTGAGAATGCGGAAGTCGTGCCTATCAGTGCGAAGGTGGAAGCGGAAATCGCCGAATTGGAAGGCGAGGACAAAGAGATGTTCCTGCAGGAGCTGGGCTTGGATGAATCGGGCTTGAACCGGCTCATCAAGGCGGCTTACCGCCTGCTCGGCCTGTATACGTACTTCACCGCGGGTGTGCAAGAGGTGCGCGCTTGGACGATTCGCAAAGGCATGAAGGCGCCGCAAGCGGCAGGTGTCATTCATACTGACTTCGAACGTGGCTTTATTCGTGCCGAGGTCGTATCGTATGATGACCTGGTTGCAGGTGGCTCGATGAACGTGGTGAAGGAGCAAGGCAAGCTTCGTTTGGAAGGAAAAGAATATGTCGTGCAAGACGGTGACGTCATGCACTTCCGCTTTAATGTTTAGATGAACGCCTTGCGCGAGTTGCAAGGCTGATGAATATAGGTGTTAAAGCCGGAGATTGAAGCATGAGAGAGGTGATCGTATTATGTTGGACCGTCTGCAATCCCTTGCGGATCGATATGATAAATTGAGTGAATTGTTGTGTGATCCGGACGTGGCGAACGATCCGAAGAAGCTGCGTGAATATTCGAAGGAACAGTCCGATTTGCAGCAAGCTTATGAGGCTTATATGGAATATAAGTCTGTTGTGAGCGAGCTGGAGGCGGCGAAAGTAATGCTGCAAGAGAAGCTGGACGATGAAATGCGTGACATGGTGAAGATGGAAATTGAAGAACTGAGCGCGCGCCAAGCTGAGTTGGATGAGAATATTCGCATCTTGCTTCTGCCCAAGGATCCGAACGACGACAAGAACGTCATCGTCGAAATTCGCGGCGCGGCCGGCGGCGACGAAGCGGCGTTGTTCGCGGCCGACTTGTACCGCATGTATACACGTTATGCGGATACGAAAGGCTGGCGTACGGAGCTGATGGAAGCCAACATCAGCGATTTGGGCGGTTTCAAAGAGGTCATCTTCTTGGTATCCGGCAAAGGCGCCTACAGCAAGCTGAAGTATGAGAGCGGTGCGCATCGCGTGCAGCGCATTCCATCTACGGAATCGGGCGGCCGCATCCACACGTCCACGTCGACGGTAGCGGTTATGCCGGAAATCGAAGACTTTGAAGTGGAGATTTTCGATAAGGATATCCGTGTCGATACATTCTGTTCCTCCGGCGCGGGCGGACAGTCCGTCAATACGACGAAGTCAGCCGTACGTGTCACGCACATTCCGACCGGAATCGTAGCGACGTGCCAAGACGGCAAATCACAGAATGATAATAAAGCGAAGGCGCTGCAAGTGCTACGCGCGCGTATTTTCGACGTTAAGCGGCAAGAAGAGGAAGCGAAATACGCAGGCGAGCGGAAGAGCAAGGTCGGTACAGGTGACCGCAGTGAACGGATTCGGACGTACAACTTCCCGCAAAGCCGCGTGACGGACCATCGCATCGGGTTGACGCTGCACAAGCTCGACCAGGTGATGAATGGGGATATGGAAGAAATTGTTCAAACGTTGACGTTGACGGAACAAGCGGAGCTCCTTGAAAAGGAGAATCATGCATGAGTGAGCACAGCAGATCGATGAGTGAAGGACAGACGCAGGGAACCGGCAATCCGGCCCTGCGCTTTCACCTCGTTGTGCCTGCGACGATTCGAGAAGCCTGGGTGCAGGCTTCTTCTTTTTTAGCGGCGAGCGGGGTGGATGACGCTGCGCATCATACCGAGCTGCTGCTGCGGCATGAGCTGGAGATGGAGCGTGCGGCTTATTTGGTCGCCTTGCCGGATGCGCTGCCGGAAGCGGTGATCGGCCGCTTCGAGGAGGCGATATCGCGGAGGGCTGCGGGCGAGCCGACGCAATATATTATCGGCTGGCAGCATTTCTATGGCCTGCCGTTCGAGGTGACGCCAGACGTGCTGATTCCGCGGCCGGAGACGGAGCTGCTCGTGGAGGCCGTCATCGCGGAAGCGGCCCGCCTCTGGCCGGAGGAGGCGCCGCTTGAGGTGGCGGACGTCGGCACGGGGAGCGGCGCCATTGCGTGCACGCTGGCGCACCTGCGCTCGGCGTGGCGCGTAATGGCCGGTGATATTTCGCCGGCGGCGCTGCGGGTAGCCGAGCGTAACGCGGAGCGCCTCGGCGTGGCGTCGCGCCTGTCGTGGCTGCAGGGCGACCTGCTGGCGCCGTTCGCCGGCCGCGGGCTGGACATCCTTGTGTCCAACCCGCCGTACATTCCGGCCGGCGACTTGGCGGGGCTCATGCGCGAGGTGCGCGATTATGAGCCCCGCACGGCGCTGGACGGCGGTGCGGACGGGCTCGACCCGTACCGCCGTCTCGTCGCCATGCTGCCGCTGCTTGGCGCGGCGCCGCGCCTGATTGGCTTCGAGGTGGGCCAAGGACAGGCCCACGACGTAGCCGCGCTGCTGAAGAGCGCCGGCTACGGCTCGAAGCTCGTCATTGTGCCTGACTTGGCGGGCATTGAGCGCCACGTCATCGGCGTGCGTTAGCTGCGCAATGTGCAATGATTCGCAGCACGCGCATTGAATAATTCGATTTATTTCGGAGATAGAGTTTTTCGCGTCTGTGCCGCCTTCCTTATGGCTGCCGGATCGGAGAGACTCTATCTTTTTTTCTATGAAAATCGAAATTGCTAGGTTTAATCACCTGACTGCCGGACATAATGATAGACAAGAGGCGCGCCCAACCTCACAAGGAGTAGAATGAACATGAAGATTCGTGTGTTCGTACTCGGTCTCGCACTTGTCGCGATGGCAGCGGGAGCTTTGATGCGTTGGGAAATTGGCCGTGTGGATGCGGCTATAGGTGAAGTTCAGGAATTGAAGGCAAATGCGGCCTTACAAGAAGCTTCAGGTCGGAATGCCGATGACGTGATTCCGGAGGATGCGATACGCTTGCGGGTGCTGGCGAACTCCGATACGGATCGGGACCAGCAAGTAAAGCGCATGGTGCGCGATGCGATCGTCGAGCAGATTAACGGCTGGCTGCAGCATGAAGCTGCACCGCAATCACGGGACGAGTCCCAGGCGCTCATTGCGAAGCATATGGATGAGCTGGCGCAGGCGGCGGCAGACGTGCTCGCCGAACAAGACATGCCTTACGAAGCGAAGCTGGAGCTAGGCGAAGTGTCTTTCCCGGCAAAATGGTACGGCGGCAACGTGTATCCTGCCGGCATGTATGAGGCGCTGCTCGTGACGTTGGGGGCAGGCGAAGGGCAGAATTGGTGGTGCGTGCTGTTCCCGCCGCTCTGCTTTATTGATGGAGATACGGCACAAGGTTCAGCAAGCGGCGACCTGCAAGCGGGAAAAACGGCCGAAGTGCAGCAAGCAGGTGTAGCGGGGGGTGCTGCAAGTGACGCTGCAAACGACGATCCGAGTGCCGCTGAGGATACGACCGAAGTCCGATTTTTCTTATGGGATATGCTTGTCACTTTGCTTCAATGGATTTCTGAAGTGTGGACTGCTCTAGTCGGATAAGATATGCCTTTCATATATTCAAATTATTTGTGAAATCATATTTTCAAAATAATTATTCAGATTATTTTCAATAGTGCATTCGTTATACACTCGGCTCATTTTTGGATGATATCTATATAAGTTGAACTATAAACCTTCCGAGTAATTGATTGTGTGCGATGATATTCATACGGCTGAACGCTAGGCTGTACTCCTTTTCCAATCCTCCATTGGATTTTATCCAACGGAACAGCACATATATCTTTTTACGGTCAGGTTTCATTGGAGTTCATCCAATGCTTTGTCTCTCATTCCACAGCAAACGCTGAAAAACAGCAGATCCACTGTACGAAATACAGTCTAAATGCGGTTTAACCGACTAATTGGTACTTTCTACTGTATGTTTTCCAATGGGACTTACTTCGAGCGGGGCAAACAATGCAGTTCAACTTATATAGTTTGATATACATTTTGTAATCAATTGCTGCAATTATTTTTTATTAATGTGAAAACGATATGCCTTTGACCACTGTATACGTGTGTTGTGCATTCTAATGAAAACTTAATATGAACACTGCATGCTATGAATATGATATATGCTGTTTTCGCTATATACGCAACTAACTGCGTAATTATGCTATAACTGGACGATCCTCCGACTCTTATGGTACAACTAATGAAGAAGCAAAGGAACGTGAACGAAAAGATGTCGAAGCTCCTTCGGCATCTTTTCTTGCGATGCAACAACATTACCTTCTTGCAGTTTTTCACAATCGACTAAAGGCGTCTTGTTTACCTTTCTAATGCAAAAGTACGTAAAGATCCGTTAGTTTATCCATTATTTGTGCGATACGAAGGGGATCACCTGAACTTTTACATCTCATGGAGTTTATTTTTAGAAAAAGGCTTGAACGGGATGTACTTTTACAGTATGGGAACAGAGTGAGACGCTCAGTTTAAATCATCTACAAGACCCGGTAAAACAACGAGCAAGTAATAGACAGCAACTAGAATGCGGCAAACAAACAACTTGTAAACGGCCAATAAACGCTAAACGGTAAACGCCAAACGCTAAACGATGACAAATAACAATTAACAAATAACAATTAACAAATAACAATTAACAAATAACAAATAACAAATAACGAGCAGCAGATACTAGGTAATCTATAACGAGCAATCAGAGCAATAGGAAGAAAGTACACAACCTCAATAACAGTAAGGACTTGACGCCATGAACAAATCAAATGATAGCAAAGTCGAAGCAAACCGCATAGGAGCACCCATTAGCCACGCCGCTGCCCGGCCTCAAGCCACGAAGTGGTGGAAGGTGGATGGGGCGATTCCGGTACAGGAACAAGCGTGCATTGTGGAAGCCGCCGCCATGCTGGCAGCAGGGCAGACGGTTGCCTTCCCGACGGAGACGGTATATGGCCTCGGGGCGAATGCTTGCGACAGTGAGGCTGTGGAACGCATTTTTACCGCCAAAGGACGCCCGTCAGACAATCCGCTCATCGTGCATATCGCGGATGTGGCGCAGCTGGATGCGCTGGTGCTGCCCTACGGAGAGAGCGCACAGCGGTTGATGGAACGCTTCTGGCCGGGGCCGCTTACCATTGTGCTGCCGGTCCGGCCGAACGCGGTCTCTTCCCGCGTGACCGCAGGGCTCGACACCGTGGGCGTGCGCATGCCGGCGCACGATACGGCGCTTGCGCTCATTCGCGCTGCAGGCTGCCCGATTGCGGCACCAAGCGCGAACCGCTCGGGACGGCCGAGCCCAACCCGCGCGGAGCATGTGCGCGCGGACCTGGACGGCTGCATAGGCGGCATCGTTGACGGCGGCCCAGCAGGCGTCGGCGTGGAGTCCACGGTGCTCGAAGTGCAGGGCGATCGTGTGCACGTGCTGCGGCCGGGTGGAATTACGACAGCGATGCTGCGTGAAGTGGCGGCCGAGGTGACGGTCGATCCAGCGGTCGATCCGAACGGCGGCATGACGAAAGCATTGCCGCCGACTTCTCCTTCGGCGGCACCGATCGAGTCGCAGCGTATGGCAGAGCATGCTTCGGGACTTGCAGCTGAACCGCCATTGAAGGAAGGCGCAGCGGGCCACACGGCAGAGCAAGCGGCAGAACGCTCAGTTGAGCTGCTCTCGGTACAACCTGCGCCGCGCTCGCCTGGAATGAAATATACGCATTATGCGCCGCAAGGCACACTTTCTATCGTGCAGGGACCGTCGGCGGACCGCGTAAGTCGCTGCATCCAAGCGGAATTGGATGCAGCCAAAGGACGCGGCGAGACGACCGGTGTACTGGCATTCAGAGAGCATGCCGGGCAATACCGGGCGGACATCGTCGCATCGCTTGGAAGCGTGGAGGCGCTGGATGAGGCGGCCCATCATCTATATGATGCGCTGCGCCATTTCGATGCAGCGGGAGCCACCTATATGCTGGCGGAGGCTTGTCCGGCAGAAGGCATGGGACTTGCCGTCATGAACCGGCTTATTAAAGCAGCGGGTCACCGTATCATCCACTGTTAAAGATATGAAAATGGGTAAAATAGAGCTTGTCATGATTAAGGCCTTGTCCGCATACGTTGATTAAAGACGATTGGACGAGGAGAGAGGCAGATGTGGGAAACGGCTGCACCCCTAGGTCAATGGATTACGATTCTCGCTATGGCCCTGGCGCTTGGCTCGGACGCCTTTTCCCTATGTCTTGGCATCGGAATGAGAGGGGTACGGCGGATGGATGCCTTTCGCATCAGCGTCGTCATCGCGCTCTTTCATGTACTGATGCCGCTGATGGGCGTCATAACGGGCATATATATGAGCATTGTGCTCGGGAAGGTGACGGCGATGGCTGCCGGCGCTCTTCTCGTAATGCTCGGCGGACATATGATTTACAGCTCGTTCAAAGGGGGAGCATCTCACTTTATCGACACGGCTTCGTTCTGGGGTACAATTTTGTTTGCGCTGAGCGTCAGTGTCGATTCGTTCTCTGTCGGAGTAACGCTTGGCATGTTCCGTTCTGATTTGCTGATTACGCTCGTTGCATTCGGTCTGTTCGGCGGGGCGATGTCCATTCTCGGGCTGCTGCTTGGACATCATGCGGGACAGCGGCTCGGTGAGTACGGCGAAGCGGTGGGCGGTGCTGTATTACTCGTATTCGGCATCTTGTTTTTGATCCCTTCTTGACTTAGGGTACAATAGATAGAGGAGAACTTCACGAGAGGGGGAATGTGATTATGAAACGCATTTTGTTTGTGTGCACAGGCAACACTTGCCGCAGTCCGATGGCAGAAGCGATGCTGAGACATTTGGCAGAGGATAGGTCTTTTGACCTAGAGGTGAAGTCGGCCGGCGTAGCGGCGTGGGATGGCACTCCTATTTCGGAGCATGCGGCTGAAGCGCTTGCCGAACAGCAAATTACGAGCCATCGGACGTTTCGGTCCACTGCCCTGAACGAAGAAGGGATACAGTGGGCGGATATTATTTTGACGTTAACCTTTGGTCATAAGCAGCATGTGCTGCAGCGCTTTCCTCATGCAGCGGACAAGACGTTCGCGCTGAAAGAGTATGTAGAGCAGGACGGGGCGGCGGTGGATGAGCGGGAACAACTGCTTGCTCTGGCGGCGGAACTGCAGTTGAAGCTGGCGCTGGGTGAAGAGCCGACTGAAGAAGAACGGAAGCAGCTCTTTGAACTGCAGCGGCGCGCACCGAGCATGGATGTGGCGGATCCATTCGGAGGCACGTTAGAGCAGTACCGAATGACGGCTGCGGAAATCCGCGAGGCGCTTCATCTGCTGCTGGACAAGCTGGACAAATAGGGATTGCATTTCATTTCCGTATCCTTTATCATCAGGGATAGAAAATGCAGGTTCGATGTAACTGGCGACGAAAGTGGGTAACCACGGTGGAGCATCGAATAATACGGCCGGTCGCCTGGGCGAAAGAGCAGTGTATGGTAATTGCCATGCTATGCTCTTTTTTTCATGTTATATTATGCTATATATGGTATAAATGGTGCTGAGTTGTTACGGATATGATTTCTTGGATATTACATCGGGGCGAGCCTCCTGCATTCGTATGAGGCGCTTGTCTCGGGGGATGGTAAGAGAGAGGGAAGAAAATGCAATTTGTTTGCTCCAATTTCCCGGAAATTCGTTATAATAGAGCCATGGCTTGTCTCATGAACAACGTTGGATGCGCCTTAATGAAAGACGACGGATGGAGGGAATAACAATGAAAATTGCCGTAGGCGCAGATCATGCCGGCGTGCGGTTGAAAGATGGAATTATTTCAGTCATTAAGGACATGGGTCATGATGTTGTTGACTTGGGCTGCAATTGTACGGAATCGGTAGACTATCCAGATTACGCGGTGCCGGTTGCAGAGATGGTTGCTTCCGGGGAAGCAGACCGGGGCGTGCTCATTTGCGGCACAGGCATCGGCATGTCCATCGCCGCGAACAAAGTGCCGGGTGTGCGTTGCGCGCTCGTTCACGATCTGTTCTCTGCGAAAGCGACCCGCGAACATAACGATACGAACGTACTGGCCATGGGTGAGCGTGTCATCGGGCCTGGGCTTGCTGAGGAAATTGTGCGCGTCTGGCTGAGCACGGAATTCAGCCGAGGCGAACGTCATGTAGGGCGTCTGGGCAAAGTAACCGATGTGGAGCATAAATATCACCCTGCACCGTAATGAAGCGGAGGTGGAGTTATTATGAGTAATAATATTCGCGAGCAGTCGGAAGCGGCTGCGTATGCCCTCGTGCAAGCGGCGGGCTTGAAGCCCGGGCAGCTGGTTGTTATCGGCTGCAGCACGAGTGAGGTAGCCGGGGCGCGAATAGGAACGTCGGGCACGCTTGATGTAGCCCAGGAGATTTTTGCCGGGCTGGATGTGCTGCATACGGAATTCGGGCTCTACACGGCATTTCAATGCTGTGAGCACCTTAACCGCGCGCTCGTCGTAGAACGGCACACGCTCGAACGGTTCGGGCTTGAGGAAGTTGCTGCAGTACCTGTTCCGACAGCGGGCGGATCAATGGCTGCCTATGCGTATCGGCGATTATCCGCTGCTTGCTTGGCGGAGACGATCGCAGCTGATGCCGGAGTCGACATCGGAGAGACGCTCATCGGCATGCACATACGCCGGGTTGCCGTGCCGCTCCGAACTGAGGTACGCACTATCGGCAAGGCAAGAGTCAATATGGCGGCAACGCGGCCGAAGCTTATCGGCGGGGAAAGAGCCGTCTACCAGTTGCCGGATATCGCGGGCACAGATTCCTGTGAGTAAGATGAGCAAGAAGGCTGCCGGATGACGATAACACATGGAACCTTAACGCAGAATGCGTTGTCATACATTGCAATAAGGTAATTTAACAATGGGAGGGTTATGGTAATGGTAGATCATTTAAGACAATCCGATCCGGACGTATTGAAAGCAATGGATCTGGAACTGCAGCGTCAGCGCAACAACATTGAACTTATCGCTTCGGAGAACATCGTAAGCGAAGCGGTGATGGAAGCGATGGGTACGGTGCTCACGAACAAATATGCGGAAGGCTATCCGGGCAGACGCTACTACGGCGGATGCGAGCATGTCGACATCGTCGAGAACATCGCGCGGGATCGTGCGAAGGAACTGTTCGGAGCGGAGCATGTTAATGTGCAGCCGCACTCCGGAGCGCAAGCGAACATGGCTGTATATTTGGCAGCATTGAAGCCGGGAGATACGGTGCTCGGGATGGACTTGGCGCACGGTGGACACTTGACGCACGGCAGCCCTGTCAACGCATCGGGCCTGTTGTATAATTTCGTTGCATATGGCGTCGAAGAAGATACGTTCCGCATCGATTATGACAAGGTGCGCAAGGCAGCTTTCAAACATCGCCCGAAAATGATCGTTGCAGGTGCCAGCGCTTATCCGCGCATTATCGACTTTGAGGCACTGGCTTCAATTGCGAACGACGTAGGCGCGCTGTTCTTTGTCGACATGGCTCACATTGCCGGCCTCGTAGCGGCTGGACTGCATCCGAGCCCAGTTCCCCATGCCCACTTTGTAACGACGACGACGCATAAGACGCTGCGCGGTCCGCGCGGAGGCATGATTCTGTGCCGCCAAGCATGGGCGCAGGCGATTGACAAGGCAGTATTCCCGGGAACGCAAGGCGGTCCGCTCATGCACGTCATCGCATCCAAAGCAGTTGCTCTGGGCGAGGCATTGCAGCCGTCCTTCAAGGAGCATGCCGAGCAGGTGATTAAAAATGCGCAAGTGCTGGCAGAGTCCCTTATGGCGGAAGGATTGACGATCGTATCCGGTGGTACGGACAATCACCTCATGCTCATCGATACGCGCGGCATCAACATAACTGGTAAAGATGCGGAAAAAGTTCTTGATTCCGTTGGCATTACCGTGAACAAGAATGCGATTCCGTTCGATCCGACGAGCCCGTTCATTACAAGCGGGATCCGTATCGGGACGCCGGCAGCAACTTCGCGCGGCATGGATGAGGCGGCTATGCGCATTATCGGGCAGGTCATCGCTATGACGCTCAAAAATCCGGCAGATGCGGCGGTATTAGATAAAGCGCGAGGTATGGTGCGTGACTTGACGGCACAATATCCGTTGTATGAGACATTGAAATATTAATGGTAAAGGCAGCGGGTTCCCGCTGACACAGGCCGTGTATGCCTTGAACAGGCATGCGCGGCCTGTTTTTGTTTGTGCTGCAGATGGCTAAGCATTAAGGACATCAGTAGTGGGAGATGGGTCAATGTACCTGTGTGAATGTAGTGATGCACTACCTTTTTCCCATGGCATATTCGCTTGCATGTATAACCAATCCAAGGAATGTTTACTAATAGTACAGTGACTCTTTCTTTTCCAAGTTCAGGGAAGCGGGAAAAAGGCTGACAAAAGTGATGGGGAACACTGTGCAGTGACGGGATACAAATGTTATAATAGAGCCTGTTTAGCGTAAACTGATAACTTGAAGGCAACGAGAGTAAAAAGCGGAGGGACATGTTATATGGGCAAATTGGTCATTTGCGATCATCCTTTGATTCAACACAAAGTGACATTAATTCGTGACAAGAGCACGAATACGAAAGATTTCCGGGAACTGGTGGACGAAGTGGCAACCTTGATGGCGTATGAGATTACGCGCGAGCTGCCGCTGCAGACCGTCACGGTGGAGACGCCGGTAGCGGAGACAGAAAGCAAAATCATTGCAGGGCGGATGCTCGGTATCATCCCGATTCTTCGTGCGGGGTTAGGCATGGTGGAAGGCATCGTCAAGCTGATTCCCGGCGCCAAAATTGGACATGTCGGTTTGTTCCGCGACCCGGAAACCTTGAAACCAGTAGAATACTATACCAAGCTGCCTAAGGATGTTCACGAGCGCGCGCTTATCGTCATTGATCCGATGCTCGCAACAGGCGGCTCGGCCATTGCTGCAATCGATGTGCTGAAGAAACGCGATTGCACACAGATTAAGTTGGCATGCCTAATCGCCGCGCCAGAAGGTGTCAAGGCAGTGCAGGAGGCGCATCCGGATGTGGATATTTACCTTGCCGCATTGGACGAGCGTCTGGATGATCACGGTTATATCGTGCCTGGATTGGGCGACGCAGGGGATCGTCTGTTCGGCACGAAATAACAATACGTTTAGACTACGGAGGATTAGAAGATGTCCAAAGTGAAAGTAATGACGGTGTTCGGTGTGCGTCCAGAAGCGATTAAGATGGCGCCGCTCATCCTGGAATTGCAGAAACATCCGGAACAAATCGAGTCCATCGTGTGCGTCACGGGCCAACATCGTCAGATGTTGGACCAGGTGCTCGATGTATTCAGCATCAAGCCTGATTACGACTTGAACATCATGCAGGCGAGCCAGACGCTGAATGACATCTCGATTCGGGTGCTGCAAGGATTAGAGCCGGTACTGCAGGAGGCGAAGCCGGATATCGTGCTTGTGCACGGAGATACGCTTACAACCTTCTTGGCTAGTTATGCGGCATTTTTGCAGCAGATCCAAGTTGGACATGTCGAGGCCGGATTGCGCACATGGAATAAATTGTCGCCGTATCCGGAAGAAATGAACCGGCAATTGACCGGAGTATTGGCAGACCTGCATTTCGCGCCTACCGATTGGTCGGCAAATAACTTGAGACACGAAAACAAGAAAGATTCATCGATATTTGTCACAGGCAACACGGTAACAGATGTGTTTCAATATACAGTACGATCCGATTACACGCATGAAGTGCTCGATTGGGCACAGGGCAAGCGGCTCGTGTTGATGACGGCTCACCGCCGTGAATCGCAGGGAGAACCGCACCGCAATATATTCCGCGCCGTGCGCCGCATAGCGGACGAGTTCGATGATATCGCCATCGTGTATCCGGTCCATCTTAGTCCGGCAGTTCGTGAACCGGCCTATGAGATGTTGGGGGATCACCCGCGCATTAAGCTGATTGACCCGTTTGATGTGGTGGACTTTCATAATTTTTATCCTCATACGCATCTCATACTTACCGATTCGGGCGGTCTCCAGGAGGAAGCACCGTCATTTGGCATACCGGTACTCGTCCTTCGTGAAACTACCGAACGACCGGAAGGCATCGATGCAGGCACTTTAGAATTGGTCGGTACCGAAGAGGAGATGGTATACACACGTACAAAGGCATTATTGACGGATGAATCAACTTATGCACGGATGAGCAAAGCCGCCAATCCCTACGGGGATGGCAAAGCATCCCAACGAATTGTCAGTGCGATTCTTCACAATTTTGGCATGCAGGCGGAGCGTCCGGAAGAATTTCACACAACGTTCACAAATTGATTCAGTGCTGTCTTCTAGAGCATAACGTTCCAGCATACAGTGACACTGTACGGTTTACGCGGTTTTTTGCAGCTTGGGAAACGAAAATACATCGTTTTCATCCTTATAAATACAGGGTTTTTATGAATTGACAAAATCTCGTATTGTTAAGTAAAATGAATGGGAATTATAGCCTATGAAGACCACTAAACGCAATGATAACCTGTGGCTGGTCGCTCTCAGTATTGGTGGAGCCGGCGTTATGCTTGCCATATATATTCTCATTGGATTTTTCGTGGGGAAGTGGTTAGCTCATGCATTGGACGGACCTAAGCTTTGGCTTGCCGTAGGTGCGATATCCGGGATGTGTCTCGGTATCGCGAACATCGTCTACTTTGTTAGAAAGTTCATGGGGGAACAAGATGAATGATATGACTTCCATTGTCAATGCCGTTACCAGAGTGACGTTCATCCTGTTGTCGGTGTTCCTTCTCGTATGGGCTTTTGCACCGGAATACCGGCCAATAGCTGCAGGCTTGACGCTGGGCACGGCTATAGGCTTGATCAACGTTCGATATTTGTCGATGAAGGTCCGGCAACTTGTCGACCTTGCCGTAAGCGCGGAGAGGAAGCGGTACAATTTTGGAATGGTTACGAGAATGTGTATTGCATTCTTGGCCGTCATGATCGCAGCGAAATTGGGTCATGTGAAAATATCGCTACCGTCAACCATAGTCGGATTGTTCATCGCGCAGCTATTGACCATTCCTGTGAGTATTTTTTTTGGAATAAGACAAAATAAGTAACTTTATTTTGGAAAGGGGTGAACACATTACATGCATTCAGCACCGATTATTCAACTTGGGGGCTTAAACATCGACTTATCGGCAGTATTCATGCTGCTAGTGAGCATGATCGTCGTATTCGTGCTTTGCCGCTTGGCCGTGCGCAACTTATCGGTCGAAAATCCTTCCAAATTGCAAAATTTTATGGAATGGGTTGTCGAATTCGTGCAAGGTATTGTCGGCAGTGCCATGGATCTTAAGAAGGGTAAGCCTTACATTTCTTTAGGGTTGACGCTCATCTTGTTTATCTTTGTATCCAATCTGCTCGGTTTGCCGTTTGCCATCATGACTGAAACGCATCATCCGGTATCGATTTTCGGTCAAGAAATCGTGACGACAAGTCAGGTTGCACTCGACAAATTGGCTGCGGAGGGAAAAGACCCGCATATCGAATTGCTATGGTGGAAATCACCGACAGCGGATATTAACATTACGTTCGGTCTTGCCATTATCGTCTTTGTCCTGATGAACTACTTAGGTTTGAAACATAACCGGAAGCATTACTTGAAACATTATGTGGAGCCATACTGGTTCTTCCTGCCTCTGAACATTATTGAGAATTTGGCCAAGCCAATCGCTTTGGCGATTCGTTTGTTCGCGAATATTTTCGCGGGTGAAGTGCTCATTTCCACCATTATTAAGGCGGGAGTATTCGGGGTTCCATTTCTCGCAGCGTGGCAAGGATTCAGTATTTTCATTGGCGCATTGCAAGCCTTTATCTTCACTATTTTGACAATGGTGTATATTGCGCAAACGACGATACACGAAGAGTATTGACAAACTCTGCCCGAACCCTTTCCCGTTACGGGTTACTTCGGATGAGATATATAAACAAAGCACTAAAATAATAAACAGATTCGAGGAGGATTTTCTAATGGAAATGTTAGCAGCAGCAATTGCAGTAGGTTTAGGCGCTTTGGGCGCAGGTCTTGGTAATGGTATGATCGTCAGCCGTACGGTAGAATCGATTGCTCGTCAACCAGAAGCACGCGGTCCATTGCAGACGACAATGTTTATCGGGGTCGGTATCGTAGAGGTTGTTCCGCTCGCGGCTACAGTTATCGCATTCTTGATCCTTTTCTCTTAATGATGATTATAAACACGGTTTGGCGGGGAAGGCCGATGCCATCCGCGCCTTCGTTTTGTTAATCCACTTCATGCTTAACGGAAAGGAGTGACTGTAGTGAGCTTAGTTTGGGAAAATATGGTTTTTTCAATTATTGCTTTTTTAATTCTCTATCTATTACTGAGAAAATATGCTTTTGGGCCTCTGTTCGACGTCATGGAAAAACGCCGGGCATTGGTGCAGCAGCAAATGGATGAAGCGGCTAACAGCCGTACGCAAGCACAAACGTTTGTGGAAGAACAGAAGCAAGCTCTTGCTACAGCGCGCAAGGAAGCGTACGACATTATCGAGCAAGCGAGACAGACCAGCGCGCGACAAGCAGACGATATACTTTCTGGCGCGAAAGAAGAATCGGTTCGCTTGAAAGAAGAAGCGGCCCGTGATATCGAGAGCGAGAAGAACAAGGCGGTGGCTGCGCTTCGCAACGAAGTAAGCAGCATGTCCGTTGCGATTGCTTCCAAAATCTTGGAGAAACAAGTGGATGAGAAGGAGCAAGAGCAATTGGTTGGCCAATACCTGAAAGAGGTAGGGGACAAACAATGAGCCAAGAAATCGGAGTTGCAAAGCGTTACGCCAGAGCGCTGTTCGAGCTTGCCGAGGAGCGCAAGACTGTCTCGGAAACCGAACAGCAACTGAAAGATGTGGCGACAGTGGTATCCGACAACGAGAAGCTGTATATCTTGTTGACATCGCCGAATGTTGTGTTGGCAGACAAAATCGGGGTGCTGGACATTGCGCTCAAAGATCAAGTCTCCGACATTGTATACAATACGCTGCAGCTGCTTATCGAGCGCGGCCGCATCAGTATTTTGCATGAGGTGGTCAACAGTTATATTCGCATTGCGGGTGAAGCGATCGGGCTGTTGGATGCTTATGTGACGACGGCTTATCCGTTGAATGATGCGGAGAAGCAAGCAGTTGCCGCAGAGTTCGGTCACAAGCTGGGCAAGACCATCCGCATTCATAACGTGGTCGATGCATCCATCATTGGCGGCATGCTCGTCCGCATTGGGGATCGTCTGTATGATGGCAGCTTGTCCGGCAAGTTGGATCGCATGAACAAAACATTGAAATCTCAAGCACGGTAGTTTTCATATATAGCACGGTAGAATGGGGTGAAGCGAATTGAGCATTAGACCTGATGAAATCAGCACGCTGATTAAAAGTCAAATCGAGAAGTACAAATCGGAAATCGAAGTGGCAGAAGTCGGCACTGTCATTAATGTCGGTGACGGTATTGCTCGCGTGCACGGATTAGAGCAATGTATGTCCGGGGAACTGCTCGAATTCTCCAATGGCGTTATGGGGATGGCACTCAACCTGGAAGAGAACAACGTAGGTATCGTTATTCTTGGACCATATACAGATATTCGCGAAGGAGACCAAGTGAAGCGCACAGGTCGCATCATGGAGGTTCCTGTCGGCGAAGCGATGCTAGGCCGTGTCGTAAATCCGCTCGGTCATCCGGTCGACGGGAAAGGACCAATCGCGACAACAGAATTCCGTCCGGTAGAAGCGAATGCGCCGGGCGTTATCGACCGGAAATCGGTTCATGAGCCGATGCAAACTGGTATTAAAGCGATTGACTCGATGGTTCCAATCGGACGAGGTCAGCGCGAGCTGATTATCGGCGACCGTCAAACAGGTAAGACGACGATCGCGATTGATACGATCATTAACCAAAAAGGCAACGGCGTAAAATGTATTTACGTTGCAATTGGACAAAAGCAATCCACAGTTGCGCAAGTCGTGGAGACATTGCGCCGCCACGGTGCGCTTGAATATACAATCGTCGTAACGGCATCTGCTTCCGAGCCAGCTCCACTTCTGTTCTTGGCTCCATACGCAGGCTGTGCGATGGGTGAATATTTCATGTACAAAGGCGAGCATGTGCTTGTCGTTTACGATGACTTGTCGAAGCAAGCCGCGGCATACCGCGAACTGTCCTTGCTCCTTCGCCGTCCTCCAGGACGTGAGGCGTATCCAGGGGATGTCTTCTATTTGCATTCCCGTTTGTTGGAGCGCGCTGCGAAGCTTAGCGACGAGAACGGTGGCGGTTCTTTGACCGCATTGCCTTTCATCGAGACACAAGCGAACGACGTATCCGCTTATATCCCGACCAACGTAATTTCCATAACAGACGGACAGATTTTCTTGGAGTCTGACTTGTTCTATTCGGGTCAACGTCCTGCGGTTAACGTAGGTATTTCCGTATCCCGCGTAGGGGGAGCGGCGCAAATCAAAGCGATGAAGAAGGTCGCTGGTACGTTGAAGCTCGATCTTGCGCAATATCGCGAGCTGCAAGCATTCTCCCAGTTCGGTTCTGATCTGGACAAATCGACGTTATCCCGCTTGAACCGCGGTGATCGTCTGATGGAGATCTTGAAGCAGGGTGTTAACCAACCGTTGCCGGTTGAGAAGCAGGTTGTCAGCATTTACGTGGCAACGAGAGGGCATCTAGACGAAATTCCGGTGAAAGATGTCCGCCGCTTCGAAAATGAATTCCATGCATTCCTTGAATCCAATCACGAGGCTATTTTCCAATCGATTCGCGACACGAAAGATTTGTCGAAAGAGAATGAAGAAGCATTGGTAAATGCCGTGACGAAGTTTAAGAAAAGCTTTGCCGTTTCGGTTTAATATACAGAATTATATGTAGCCGGGCCGCGCTGCGGCGCTCCGGCAGGCATGCTGAAGAAGTCCGCTTTGCCCCGCGCAAAGTGCCAAAGGCAGGTGAAACGTAAGTGGCTATAGGAATGCTTGATATTAAACGCCAGATTAAGAGTGTACAGAGCACGAAGCAAATCACGAAGGCGATGGAGATGGTTGCTGCAGCGAAGCTGCGCCGCGCACAGGAGAAAGCGCAAGCGGCTCGTCCTTATGCGGAAAAGCTTAAAGAAGTAGTGTCCAGCATTGCGGCAGGCACCCAAGGCATTCAGCATCCGATGCTCGAGAAGCGTCCGGTCAAGAAGACGGGATACCTTGTCATCACTTCAGACCGGGGATTAAAGGGCGGTTACAATGCCAACGTACTCCGCAAAGTGTCACAAACGATCAAGGAACGCCATCAGTCCAATGATGAGTTTGCGCTATTTGTCATCGGACGCAAAGGGCGGGATTATTTCCGCCGCAGAGGGATGCCGATTGTGGAAGACGTAACGGAATTGCCGGACTCGCCAACGTTTGCCGACATTAAGTCGATTGCATACAAGGCGGTTAAGTTTTTTGAGGAAGAGCAGTACGATGAATTGAACTTGTTCTACAATCAATTCATTAACGCGATCACACAAACGCCGGTTGAGAAGCGCCTTTTGCCGCTAGATGATAACACATTCAGCGGAGGAACAGCTTCTTACGAGTATGAACCATCTCCGGAGAGCGTGTTGGAGCAGCTATTGCCGAAATATGCGGAAACGATCATTTACAGCGCACTGCTGGATGCGAAAGCAAGTGAATTCGGTGCGCAAATGACGGCAATGGGCAGTGCGACGAAAAATGCGACGAAGATGATTAATTCGCTGACATTGACATACAACCGTGCGCGCCAAGCGGCGATTACGCAAGAGATTTCGGAGATTGTAGCTGGAGCGAACGCTCAAGCATAACGGGATAGCGCAAGCTTTTCAGTAGGAGGGAACGAGATGAATAAAGGACGCGTTATTAGCGTTACGGGTCCGGTTATCGACGTTGAGTTCGAACGTGGACAACTGCCTGAGATTTTGAACGCGATCAAGATTGAACAGAAATCGACGACTCCTGGCGCACCTGACATCAACTTGACGTTGGAAACATCGGTTCACTTGGGTGACAACGTAGTTCGCTGCGTTGCGATGTCTTCGACAGACGGTCTGGTGCGTGGCATGGAAGCAACAGATATGGGTTCGCCAATTACCGTTCCTGTGGGCTCTGTTACACTGGGACGCGTATTTAACGTACTCGGCAATACGATTGACAATGCAGGCGATGTTAGCCGTGAGATGGTCAGTCCGATTCATAAACCGGCTCCTGGCTTCGATGAATTGTCCACGCAGGCGGAAATTTTGGAGACAGGCATCAAAGTTATCGACTTGCTTGCTCCGTATGCGAAGGGCGGTAAAATCGGCCTCTTCGGCGGTGCGGGCGTAGGGAAGACGGTAACGATTCAAGAGCTTATCAACAACATCGCACAAGAGCATGGCGGTATCTCCGTATTCGCTGGTGTAGGCGAGCGTACACGTGAAGGTAACGACTTGTATTATGAGATGAGAGAATCCGGCGTTATCAACAAGACGGCGATGGTGTTCGGTCAGATGAACGAACCGCCTGGAGCGCGTCTGCGCGTGGCCCTGACTGGTTTGACAATGGCGGAATATTTCCGTGATGAAGAAGGCAAGGACGTGCTTCTCTTTATCGACAACATTTTCCGCTTCACGCAAGCGGGTTCCGAAGTATCCGCGCTTCTCGGCCGCATGCCTTCTGCGGTAGGTTATCAGCCTACGCTGGCTACGGAAATGGGTCAATTGCAAGAGCGGATTACATCGACGAAGAAAGGTTCCGTTACGTCGATTCAAGCGATCTACGTTCCTGCGGATGACTATACTGACCCGGCTCCTGCAACAACGTTTGCTCACTTGGACGCGACGACGAACTTGGATCGGAAAATTTCCGAGATGGGTATCTTCCCGGCTGTTGATCCGTTGTCCTCTTCTTCCCGTATTTTGACTCCAGAAGTCGTGGGCGAAGAACACTACGATGTTGCACAAGGCGTGAAGAAGATTTTGCAGCGCTATAAAGAGCTGCAGGACATTATCGCTATTCTCGGTATGGATGAATTGTCAGAGGAAGACAAGCTGACAGTTGCACGTGCCCGTAAAATCCAACGTTTCTTGTCCCAACCGTTCCACGTGGCAGAGGCGTTCACGAACATTAAAGGGAAGTACGTACCGGTTAAAGAAACGGTGCGCAGCTTCAAAGAAATTCTGGATGGCAAGTACGATGACCTTCCGGAAGCAGCTTTCTTGTTTGTCGGCACAATCGAAGAAGCTGTGGAGAAAGCAAAGACGCTGTAAGCGGCTTGACGTGAAACGGGCTGCCTAAGCTAATGCGGCAGGCAGAACGGAAGGAGGAAACCGCAGTTGAGCACCTATTTGTTGGAAATTGTTACACCGGAGCGCAAAGTGTTCGAACAGCAGGTGGACATGATTAGCGTCAAGGGCGTCGAAGGTGAGCTAGGTATTTTGGCGAATCATATTCCTTTGGTCACTCCGCTTCAAATTGGTCCGATGAAGATCAAAGAAGGTGGCAGAGAGCATTGGATTGCGGTTCACGGTGGATTTGTCGAAGTGCGCAAAGACAAAGTCGTCGTGCTTGCGGAAAGCGCTGAATTACCGGATGATATCGACGTTGAACGCGCGAAAGCAGCGAAAGCCCGGGCGGAGCAGCGCCTGGCGATAGCTCAACGGAGCAAGCAAGATTCCGTCGATTTCCGTCGTGCGGAATTATCGCTCCATCGTGCCGTGACGCGGATTAAAGTATCGCAAAGACAATGGTAAAATGCCTTTGGCATTAGTAAGGGATTGTCCCGCAAGCAGAAGCTCTGCTGCGGGTACAGTCCCTTTTTTGTTAAGCATGGAATCATTCTGAACATGGATTAACACGTAGCGCAAAGAACCGGGTGAGTCATGTCGTGTACGGAGCCCACCTGGTTCTTGTCTGTAGTTACCCGTTTATCTTGTCTTGAGTTGGAGCGCATTGTGCAGCATGACGGCTGCTTCTGCACGTGTTGCCCGGTGGAGAGGCTTTAGCTTTCGGTCTTCATAGCCGCCGAGCACGCCGTAGGCAATGGCAGTGTATACATCTTGTTCGGCCCATCCGGACAGCAAATACGTATCTGTATACCGTTTGTACGGTTCAGCCAATGATCGCTTGGGCAAATGCGAAGCTTGGACTAGCATAACCGCCATCTGTTCGCGTGTAATCCAATCATTCGAGCCATACGTATTCTCATCATAGCCTTGTACGATACCGTACGATTGTGCCGTCGCGATAGCGTCCTTGGCCCAATGCTTGGCTGTATCTGAGTAGACGCGACCGGCACGCGGCTTCAGCTTGTATGCGCCAACGATCATTTGCGCGAATTCGGCTCGTGTTACCCGGCGATTCGGCCGGAACGTTCCATCCTCATAGCCGCTCATCGCGTGGTCGGCGATGAGCTGTGCGATCGTGCTCTCAGCCCAGTGTCCGCGAATGTCCCTTAGCGGTTCATTGGCGGCGATCGGAGGAGTGTACGGTCCGATTCCTCCCCCTGGCAGTGCAGGGTTCGCTACATCTGCGATGAAGTAGCGTCGCCCGTACATATCGAATTGAGATACAGCGTTGAACTTGCCCTGCAAGAGCGGCTCGGTGAGTTGAATAGACTGATCTTCCCACGTGTAATCATTTTCCCACAACGGAATGACCAGCACCGCTTCTTCATCCTTGAGCTGTGCCTTGAAGCGATTCGGCTGAACAGCTACAGTCTTATTGCGCAGCTGAGCTGAGCCTGTCAGCACGTCCACGCTTCCGGTAACTGCATGAAGAATCGTACCCGGGATATCGCTGCTCTGGTAAAATCCTTCCCAATGCGCACCATTGCGGGTTCCGCCAGCAGGAAGCACGAGCAGTGGCTTCTTCGCATCTTCGTAGCCGCTGATGAACAGGCTCATGCGTTCCGACACCATTTGGTTCAGTCTATTCGTCAGCTCCTTGGCCTCGCCTGCGATCTCTGTCGGCAACGACTGCCATTCAGCGGACTGGGACGACAAGAGCGTTCTTACGGGCTCGGTGCCGTTATAGGCTGCTTCCCGCCAATCGATTCCGGCCTCATCCGCCAACAACGCTGCCCACAGTGTGACAGCACGGCTTTCTTCCTCAAGGAAGGTTAACGCGGACGGCTTCCATTGTGCAGCTTCCGCACGCAGGGAACGTCTCCATGACGCCACATCGCTGGCATCAGGATGAGCAGCTGCGTACAGAGCATAGTGACTGACGTACCCTGCCGTTCCTTCGCGGATCTCTTCGTTTATGCGTGCACGTGAATCGTCAGCGGCGTATTGATGATACGTATCCCACCAATATTTTGCTTCCTGCAGACGATTCTTACGGTAAGTCTCATCCAATACGGCGCTGGTCAACCGATCGATAAGTGCCAACCGGTATTCGCGCGGCTTTTCACTCAGCGGGTATCGTGTTGCGCGTCGTTTGCCTTCACGAGGGAAGCCCAACGTAAACACCAGCTGCTCTGTAGCAAGCCGGAAGGCTCGTTCCGCTTCCGATTCCGCGATGGGTCCTTGCAGGCGGCTATCCGCCTTCCGGACGATTACGGCATGGCTGCCTTGCCATGTTCGCACGCTCACTTGCCCGTAGTCGGGCAATGGCAGAGCGGCTTGACGATCGCTCCCCGCCAGCAGCCGGACGCTTTTCGCTTCGATGGCGTAGACCTGATCGCCATCCGCGTAGAGGAGTACCACATCGGACCATGGAACATACGGCCAGACGTTGTTCAGCTGCGGCCAGGCCGCGGCGCGAAGCGACTGCAGCAGATCAGGTACAGAAGCATCAGCAGCTTCGTTGACATGAAATCGCCGGGGGGCTTGTTCCTCGCCGGTAATTGATTCGGAATGCGGCTTCGGCTGCGGGGAAGACGTCGAGCACCCATTAAGTGCGGAAACGAAAGTGAGGAGGAGACAGGTAACCCAGATTGCCCACCGATTGAGCTTCCTTCTTCCGTTCGTGTTATGTGCATCCAATTACGCCACTCCTTTGTCATAAATACATCCATTCAGCGCATCTATTGCATTTAGTGTGAAGTAGAAACGAAAAACTTATGCGATCGGACAGAAGAGATGCTTACGGCGGGGGAGCAAACCTAGCAATATATAAGTTGGACTAAATTGTTTTTCGCAGTCGAAGTAAGCCCCATTGGAGAATATACAGTAAACTGTACGGATTGGGAGGCTAAACGGCATATGGACTGTATTTACGTGTTGTTTTCATAGCACAAAATCTAATGTAGATAGTAACATCGAACACAAACAATTATCGGCATATAGAAAAAAACGGGGAGACAAGCGTACGCGTGCCTCTCCGGTTCTAAACGGTCTCCATATGTTGTATTAAGGGAATTAAGAATTGATGGCCTTAAGAATTAATGGATTTAAAAGTTAACGACTTCAAAAATTAATAATATCAAGGTTTAAGCACAACCTCAGCTTCGACCTTTTTCATATGCATTTGATAGAACGCATCCCCGATCGTTTGCGGATCAAACGGTGTATTCTGCTGAACGAACCCGCATACCGTTAATGTGCCGGCATACAGTCCGTATCCTTTGAACTCCTCGTGCAGACTGAGCGCTAGACTGCGCAGCGCGGATTTGCCGATGCCGAGCGATGCCAATGCCGCCGTCGGATGCAAAGCCTGTCCGCCACCGGTAAGCAGCAGGGAGCCCGTTCCGCGTGCTTTCATACCGGGAAGTACGCATTGAGCGGCCGTTAACGCCCCTATCACGTTCACTTTAAAATCCTCGGTCACTTGTCCGGGCACCACTTCGGAAGGAAGCCCGGGTGTGTGAGCAGAAGCGTTGTACACGAGCACATCAGGTGTGCCCCATTCTGTGTCCAAGTGTGCTAACGTTTCCCGTAGCGCCTGCTCGTCTCCCGTATGGGCAACCGCACCGGCGGCTTCTATATTCATGTCGCGTAAAATATCCTGCATTTGCGAAAGCGTCTGTGCCTCGCGTGTAATAAGCATGGGACGGTATCCCCGTTGTCCGAACGACTTTGCAATGCCGAGTCCGATACCGCATCCTGCGCCGACGATCCAAATCATCGGTTGTGTCATTTCATTCAACCCCTTGTTGTTAGTCCAATGTATAAGAGGTTGTTCAAAAGGTCCCCTTCTGTGAACTTTTTGAACACGCACTATTAAGTATTGTAAACCGAAGAGACAGGTAAGTTCAAAATCATTTTTCATATTTCCGACAATTGGATAAAGTATCAACTATAACTGCTATGTCCGATGGATTCAATCGAACTTGATGCGCAGGAAGCCATTCGGGAGCGTGTCAAAATATTGAAAAATATTGCTTGACGGTGATGGGAGAAGCTTTTATAATGAAGACAGTTAATATTGATAATCATTCTCAAATGGATGATGGTCATATTAAACAACAGTGTCGAAATCCCTTCTTCTTGGTTATTTTGTTTTGCAGTAGGTTCGTTAATTGTAGGTAGTTTCCTCATCCTCCGTGAGCTGTGGTACGTCCGCAGCTCCTTTTTTTTGTGAAATGCTTTGTGTTGTCACAAAATGTTCAATTAGAACATTTTATACGGTTTGTGTAAAAATATCCCTTTTGATCACGATGATTATCTGATAGCATTTCGACATCGAATCTTGCATTCCCCCTTCAAGTCCAGTGCTCATGTAGTCTCGCCAATGCTCGGCTCCTCCTTCTTCAGCTTCTTGCAACCCTCTCGGTGCTGAAAAGTGTACTTTTTGCACATGCACTTCTAGTCGCTGATACATGTGAATAGTTATATATTGAATAAACCATGTCATTCCCGAAAAAAGAGGTAAAAGGTGGCAGGAATTGCATAGACGGGGTTGGTAGGTTTTGTTATAATTGTGGCGGGTTTATTACAAATTGCACAGTTTTCTTGCAAAATGTTAGCTGCTGCGACGGAGGGGATGTCTTTGGAGTACATCAATAATTACGTCATTGTGGCCATTTTTGTCGGGCTGGGTATTTTCCTGCCGGTTGCCGCACTGACGGCTGGCCGATTATTGCGACCGAAGAAGCCTACAGAAATGAAGCAGACGACTTATGAAAGCGGTAACGATCCGGTCGGTGTCGGACAAGTCCGGTTTAACATCCGGTACTACTTGTTTGCGCTTATGTTTGTCATTTTCGATGTGGAAACCGTTTTCTTGTACCCGTGGGCGGTCGCGTATAATCAATTGGGATTGTTTGCGCTCGTCGAGATGTTGATTTTCGTTGGATTGCTGTTAGTCGGATTAATTTATGCCTGGAAAAAGAAGGTGCTTCAATGGAACTCTCATTAGAGTCAATCACGCCGGAGGAACGGCAAGAGTTAGACCGCAACGTGTTTTTTGGCACGTTGGAGCAGTTGAAGGCATGGGCGCGCAGCAATTCACTATGGCCCTTAACGTTCGGGCTTGCATGCTGCGCCATCGAAATGATGGGGACCGGAGCATCCCATTACGATCTGGACCGCTTTGGCGTTATTTTCCGGACGTCCCCCCGTCAGTCGGACTGTATGATTGTGGCGGGAACCGTCACGAAGAAGATGGGGCCGCTCTTAAGGCGACTGTATGATCAGATGCCAGAACCGAAGTGGGTTATTGCCATGGGCTCTTGCGCCACTGCGGGCGGGCCTTACGTCAAATCCTATGCGGTCATTAAGGGTGTAGACCAGATTGTGCCCGTCGATATTTATATTCCGGGCTGTCCGCCGAATCCCGCCGCGCTGATTTATGGCATTAACAAGCTGCAAGAGAAGATCCGCTATGAGGCGAAGACCGGGAAGCGGGTGACCAACTCATGAGTGAAGAACAAAAGGATAAGGAAACGAAACTAGAGAGAACGAACAACGTGTCAGAACCACAATCAGAAGAATCGGTAAAGCCGGATACTGAGGTGCCAACAGATACGGCTGCAGAAGCCGAGACGGGGAGCTCCCCAACGGCGAATGCACCTGCGTCCACGGGGGCAGACAAGCCGAAGCGGGCGCCGCTCACTGAAGAGGAGAAGGCGGCTCGCGTGCAAGCAGCAGCCGAAGCGCGCGCTGCTCGTGCGAAAGCCGCTGCCGAAGGCGGCGAAGGAAGCGCAGAAGCACCCGCCGACAAGCCTGCGCGTACCCGCGATAAGGCGGAGGGCGACGCGGCAGGCGAGGAGAAGCCGGAGCGGCCGGCACGCGCACCGCGCGCCAAGGCGAATGAAGAGCCGCCGAAGCCGAAGGAACCGTCGCCGAAGCAGCCCCTTCTTGACCGGCTGGTCGCCATGCTGAGGGCGGACGTGGCTGAGGATGCGGTGGAGGATGCTGTCATCAACTATGAGAACGATCATTTGCCCACTGTGACGATTAAAAATGAGCATTGGCTATCCTGCGCGCATCAGCTGCGCGGTCATTTGGAATGGTCATGCGAGTATTTACGCAACCTGTCCGGCGTGGATCAGGAAACGCATCTCGAGGTTGTTTACCATATGATTAATTTATCGACGAAGGCAGAAGTCGCGGTTCACGTCAAGGTTGATCGCGAAGCGCCGACGGTCGCCTCGGTCACGCCAATCTGGCCGACGGCGGATTGGAACGAGCGTGAAGCTTATGATTTGCTCGGCATTCAGTTTACGGGACATCCCGATTTGCGCCGCATCATGATGCCGGATGATTGGGTAGGACACCCGCTGCGCAAAGATTACGAGTCGTTGGATTCGGAGGTGTAACCACCCGTGATTCGCACAGAAGAATTGCTTTTGAACGTCGGACCGCAGCACCCTAGCACGCATGGAGTATTCCGTATCGTCGTCAAGCTGGACGGTGAGGTTATCACTGAAGCCACTCCGGTAATGGGTTACTTGCACCGGGGAACGGAGAAGCTGGCCGAGAGTCTGAGTTATACGCAAATTATTCCTTATACGGACCGGATGGATTATGTGTCCGCCATGACTAACAACTACGTGCTCGTGCATGCAGTTGAGAAAATGATGAGCATTGAAATTCCGGAACGAGCTGAATTTCTGCGTCTTATCGTGATGGAACTGCAGCGTGTTGCAAGCCATTTAGTATGGTGGGGGACATATTTGCTTGATATAGGGGCGATGAGTCCGTTCCTGTACGCATTCCGTGACCGGGAAATTATTATCGATTTATTTAACGAGCTGTGCGGAGCGCGTCTCACCTACAATTACATGCGGGTTGGCGGCGTCAAATGGGATGCCCCTCCGGGATGGATTGACAAGGTGCGTGAATTCCTCCCGTATATGAGGAAGCGGTTGAACGAGTACGACAAGCTAGTCAGCGGCAATGAGATTTTTCTCGCCCGCATCAAAGGGGTAGGCGCTTATGATGCCGAGACAGCCATCGCATATGGCCTTAGTGGGGCCAACCTGCGCTGTACGGGCGTGAATTGGGACTTGCGTAAGGATGAGCCATACAGCTTGTATGACCGGTTTGAATTCGATGTGCCGCTCGGCGTGAACGGAGACTGCTATGATCGTTATCTAATTCGTATGGAGGAGTTACGGCAGAGCCTGCGTATTTTGGAGCAAGCATTGGAGCAGTTCCCGAGCGAAGGAGAGACGATGGGCAAAGTGCCGCGTGTCATTCGGCCGCCGGCCGGAGAAATGTACGCACGGATTGAATCTCCGCGCGGTGAGATTGGATGCTATATTATTTCTAAAGGGAAAGCGGAGCCGTACCGCTTGAAGTTCCGCCGTCCATCTTTTGTCAATTTGCAGATCCTGCCGAAGCTGCTCGTTGGTGAGACGATGACGAACCTCATTACCATATTGGGCGGGGTCGATATCGTCGTTGGGGAGGTGGATTGCTAATGGACGAACTACTGAAGCAGACACTTACGTGGCAGAACGGATTTATTTTTCTCGGATGGGGAGTTGTGTTTCTCTTCGTCGTTCTTGGCTTCGTCACCTATGCAATTTACTTCGAACGCAAAGTTATCGGCTGGATGCAGCTTCGTCACGGACCTACACGCGTCGGACCGTTCGGACTGCTGCAGACGGTTGCCGATATTTTTAAGCTTTTGCTTAAAGAAGATACTATTCCTCGCAAAGCAGACAGAGCGCTGTTCATCTTGGCTCCAGTCATCACTTACGTTCCGGCGTTTGCCGTGTTAGCGACGCTCCCATATAGTGCAAACCTGGGGTTTGCCGATTTAAATGTAGGACTGTTATACTATGCGGCATTGTCCAGCATTTCAACTATTGGTATCATTTTAGGTGGTTGGGCTTCGAACAACAAATATTCTCTTTTGGGGGGAATGCGCTCTGCAGCGCAGATGGTAAGCTATGAAATTCCGCTTGTCATTTCCGTCGTCGGCGTAATTATGTTGAACGGATCGCTCAGCTTGCGTACTATTGTAGAAGGGCAAGGAAACTACTTCTGGGAGTGGAACTTTCTCCCGCAAATTATCGGCTTCGTCGTCTTTATTATTGCCGGGGTGTCCGAACTGAACCGCACCCCGTTCGACTTGCCGGAAGCGGAGTCAGAGCTCGTGGCAGGCTATCACGTCGAGTACAGCGGCTTCCGCTTCGCCTTTTTCATGCTGTCGGAATACGTGTATGTGTTCGCGCTGTCGGCACTTACGACCGTATTGTTCCTTGGCGGCTGGCATCCACCGCTTCCGTTTCTCGATTTCATCCCGGGGCTGTTGTGGTTCGTGCTAAAATTCTCGTTCTGCGTCTTCTTCCTTTTTTGGCTGCGTGCGACGATGCCGCGTATTCGCGTGGATCAATTGATGAGCTTCGGGTGGAAGGTGCTGCTGCCGCTTGCCCTAATCAACGTATTTTTGACGGCAGTATACATCGAAATTTTCAACAAATAGTTCATGTTCAAAAAATCTCATTTTCAGCAGCGAGAGTGAATGCGGGATTCGATGCCGAATCGTGATCAAAAGGGGATTTTTTGAACAACCTCAAAAAGGCTAGGGGTGAAATCCGTGAAGGGATTGATAAAAGGTCTTGGCGTCACATGGAAGGCGATGACATCAAAAAAAGTCACCTATAAGTACCCGGATGTGCCTCTGCAAATGCCCGACCGGTTTCGCGGGATTCAACATTTCGACCCGGACAAGTGCATCGTGTGCAACCTTTGTGCGAAAATCTGTCCTACCGATTGCATTACGCTGACGGGCAAGCCGAATCCGGACCCGGAGAAAAAAGGAAAAGTGATCGATACGTACGATATCAACTTTGAGATTTGCATTCTGTGCGATCTGTGCACGGAAGTATGTCCGACCGAAGCGATTGTCATGACGAACAATTTCGAACTTTCGACCTACAGCCGGGATGATCTGTTCAAAAATATGGATTGGCTGAACGACAACAACGAACTGATCAGGCAAGAAAACAATTCCGCCATGCCAAAAGGGGGCGCGAAGAAAAATGTTTAACTTCTCCATTGAATGGACGGGGGAAACGGTTGCCTTCTTCGTGCTGTCCATTTGCATTATCTCTGGTGCCGTCTTGATGCTGAACTTTACGAAAGTGGTGCATATGGTCGTTTCGCTGGCGTTCGCTTTTCTGGGGCTCGCCGGCATGTATGTGCTGCTCGACGCGGAGTTCGTTGCTTTCGTGCAAGTGCTTGTGTACACGGGGGCGATCACCATCTTAATGATATTCGGCATCATGATGACCCGGCACGACAAGCAGGATGAACAACTCGTGCGTCCGTGGAAGGAAGGGTTGGCCGCAATTGGCTGTCTGGCCCTGTTCGGAGTTCTCTTTTTTTCCATACGAAGCGCCGAATTTCCTGTGCACGACAAGGTGTCGTTGGCAGAGGACAATACACTGAATCTTGGGAAGCAAATTTTTACGGAACATGTCATCCCGTTCGAGCTGCTGTCCGTTCTGCTTACGGTGTCCTTCATTGGGGCTATCGTCATCGCGAAAAAGGAGGCGGACTAAGATGAGCACGATGTTGGCTTCTTACTTGACCCTCGCCGCTATCTTATTCTGTATCGGCCTGTTCGGAGTATTGACGAAACGCAACGCCGTTATCGTGCTCCTATCGATCGAGCTGATGCTGAATGCAGCCAATTTGAATTTAATCGCATTTTCTAAATACGGTGTAGTGCCAAGCTTAAAGGGGCAAATCTTCTCGCTCTTTACGATTGCTATCGCGGCTGCGGAAGCGGCTATCGGCATTGCCATTCTGATCGCGTTGTACCGGAACCGCGGGACGGCCAACGTGGACGAATTTGACGACTTGAAGAGATAATCGGTAGGGAGGATACGACAATGGAATCCGTCTTTTCGCAGTACGCTTGGGCCATTCCGGTCATTCCGCTGCTCGCGTTCCTCGTGCTGACGGCATTCGGCCGCCAGATGAAAGACGTGGCCGTCGCGATCGGCGTCTTCAGCTCGTTCGCCGCGTTTGCACTTTCCGTCCTTGTTTTGTGGGAACGGGTACAGGGATCACCGGATGACTATACCCGAAGCTTCGAATGGCTGGGCTTTGGGGCTATTCGTCTGGAATTCGGATTTGACGTGACGAATTTGAATGCGTTGATGCTCGTTATCGTCACGCTTGTGAGCACGTTAGTTAACATTTATTCCAAAGGGTATATGCAAGGGGACGAGCGGCTGACGGTGTTCTACGCCTATATCGCCCTGTTTACTTGCTCGATGCTCGGACTCGTGCTGTCGCCGAATATGCTGCAGCTCTACATATTTTGGGAGCTGGTCGGCGTATGCTCATTTTTGCTCGTCGGCTTCTGGTATGAACGGCCGGCGGCGCGTGCGGCGGCTAAAAAGGCTTTTATCATAACGCGCATCGGTGATGTGGGGCTCTTGATTGCGATCCTGCTTCTGTTCTGGCACATGCCGAACCATGCGCTCGACTTCTCGATGATCAGCAACGTGTTCGCCAGTGCCGACTCGCTTACGCAGCATGGCATTTCAGCGGGCATCGCCACCTGGATTGCCTCGCTGATCTTCATAGGCGCAGTCGGGAAATCAGGTCAATTCCCGCTGCATACGTGGCTGCCGGATGCGATGGAAGGTCCGACACCGATATCGGCATTAATTCATGCCGCGACGATGGTTGCCGCCGGCGTATATCTCGTGGCGCGCACCTTCGATATCTTCCACGTGTCGCCGACGGCGATGACGATCGTCGCGAGCATAGGCGGTTTTACCGCCATTTTTGCGGCCACGATCGCTATCGCGCAGCGCGACATGAAGCGTATCCTGGCTTACTCGACCATCAGCCAGCTTGGCTACATGATGCTGGCGCTCGGACTTGGCGCGGTAACCGCCGGGGTGTTCCACCTGTTCACGCATGCTTTCTTTAAAGCTCTGCTGTTCCTGGGCGCAGGCAGTGTCATACACGCGGTACATACACAGGATATATTCCAAATGGGCGGGCTTGGCCGCCGGATGAAAGTTACAACATGGACATTTGCCATCGGAGCATTGGCGTTATCGGGCATACCGCCGCTATCCGGCTTCTGGTCCAAGGATTCCATCTTATCGGCAGCGTGGGAGCACAATAAGCTGTTGTTCGTCGTCGGTGCAATCGCCGCATTTTTTACTGCATTTTATATGGCGCGGCTGTTCTTCCTTGTCTTTACCGGTCAGCCGTCGAATGAATCCGATGCGTCCAAGGCGCACGAGTCGCCTTCATCTATGACGGTGCCGCTTATCATTTTAAGCGTGTTGGCCGTGGTTTCCGGATTTGTGTACACGCCGTGGACCGGTTCCTTCGGTACTTGGTTGACGGGGGAAGAAGCAGGGGAGCATGCCAACGCTATCGTTATGGTCGTCTCCGTTCTGGTAGGCGTGCTTGGAATTGGCATAGGGTATATGATATATGGCCCTGGCCGCAGTCGCCGTGATGGACTCCAAGACTCGGCTGGTCCAGTATATCGTCTGCTTGCAAATAAATATTACATCGATGAGCTGTATCAAATTGTGTTTGTCCGTTCCTTGCAGGGTATAGGCCAAGTGCTGAAGGCCATCGACAAGTGGGTCATCGACGGTCTTGTTCGTCTGGTGGCTAGAATAATGGTTGGAATCGGCAAGACCTCGACCCGTCTGCAGAACGGTCAGATGCAAACGTACGGTTTGGTATCGCTGTTCGGATTTGTAGGTTTGGTTGTGCTTGTATTGGCGCTCGGAAGGAGGTTCTGGTAAATGTGGAGTGAACTTTCATCTTGGCCGATATTGACGCTGCTCACCTTCTCTCCGCTGCTCGGGGTTCTTATTTTATTGCTCGTCCCAAAAGGGCGCGTGCGAGCCATCCAAATCGTGGGCATTGGAACGACAATTTTGCCGCTGCTCCTTGCGCTCGTTATTTATGGCGGTTATGACATGCTGGAACAGGGTAAGGCGCTTACGGAGCAGTCATCATGGATTTCAATACCGCTCAACATCGAATTAATGAGAGGCATTCAATCCTGGACATTTGATATACAGTACCATTTATCGATTGACGGCTTATCGTTGCCGCTCGTCGTTATGACTACCATCGTGGCATCCATGGCAGCCTTTGCTTCACTTTACCTGAAGAAGCGTTGGAAGACCTATTTCATTCTGTTCCTCCTGCTTGAAGTTGGGATGCTCGGTGTCTTTATGGCGCGGGATTTGTTCTTATTCTTTATGTTTTTCGAATGGACGCTCGTTCCGACGTATTTCCTTATCGGCATATGGGGCTTCATGCACCGCGAGAAGGCGGCGAACCGCTTCCTCGTCTACAACGGTCTCGGTTCCGCACTTCTGTTGGTCGCTTTTGTCATCTTGACGGTAACCGCTGGCTTCGGTCCGAATCCAGCAGTGAGCGATGGCAGCCAGTATATATACAGTGGCAACCTGAACGTCATTATGCAGAATTTGGGCAACCCAGAGGCATTTGTGAACATGGCGGTCGAAGGCAACACGTTCTATCTTACGGAAGGGATGCGCACATTGGTGTTCGTCCTGCTGCTCGTCGCGTTCGGAATTAAGCTGCCGCTCTTCCCGTTTCATACGTGGATGCTGCGTGTTCATGCCGAGGCGCCTGCTCCGGTCGTCATGCTTCACTCCGGCGTGCTCTTGAAAATGGGCGCCTATGGTCTCATTCAGTTCGGTACGGCGCTTCTGCCGCAGCAGACGGCGTCATGGGCGACCGTCATTGCCGCCCTTGGCGTAATTAACATCCTGTATGGCGCGATACTGGCCTTCGTGCAAAAGGAATTCCGGCTTGTGCTTGCTTATTCCAGCATCAGCCATATGGGCTTCGTGCTGCTCGGCATCTCGGCGATGAACGATATCGGTCTGCAAGGAGCAGTCGTGCAGATGGTGTCGCATGGATTCATCTCGGCGCTCTTCTTCCTGCTAGTAGGCAGCCTCTTGGAACGCACGGGCACGACGCGAATCGATGAATTGGGCGGCTTGGCGAAGAGCATGCCGTTTATATGCGGCATCCTGCTGCTTGCGGGGCTCGCTTCGCTCGGCTTGCCGGGCCTATCCGGATTCGTGGCCGAACTTCTATCGTTGCTTGGATTGTTCGGAACGATGAAGTGGGCAGCCGTGCTCGGCGCCATAGGAATTATTTTGAGCGCGGTCTATGTTCTGCGCGGGGTGCTGGCCATCTCGTACGGTCCGCTGAACGAACGGTATACAGCTTTAAAGGACGCCAGACTCGTGGAAGCAATGCCGATTATGGTATTAACCGCGTGCATTGTCTTAATCGGCCTATTCCCGTACTTTGTGACGGCTCCGATTGAGACTGGTGTGGAACACATCATTGAATTATTCAAGGTGAGGGGGTAGGCCGATGGATGCGCCAACTGTTCAACTGCTGCAAGTGGGCGATCTTGCATTGCTGGCACCCGAGCTTACGCTCGTTATTGCAGCCATACTCATCACGCTCATCGATCTGGTGCTCCCCCGCCGCGTAAATCGAGATCTGATCGGGGGACTGTCGTTACTTGGCGTGCTCGTTTCGCTTGGGTTCGTCTTATGGAAGCTTTATGAGCGTATGCAGCAATCATCAGATGCCGTTCAACTGCTGAATCACAGCTATCGTGTCGATGAATTTGCTTTGCTGCTCAAAATTGTGTTTTTGGTCGGAACTGCATTCATTCTGCTCATGAGCATCGGCAATGTGCGGGATGAAGAAATTCCGCACCGGGGAGAGTACTATTACTTGTTGCTGCCTGCTGCGCTAGGCGGCATGATAATGGCCTCCTCCGGAGATTTGATTACGCTCTATGTCGGACTGGAGCTGCTCAGCATCACATCATACATTTTGGTGGCGATGAAGAAGAGCGACCGGAAGTCGACGGAAGGCGCGTTCAAGTACGCTATCCTCGGCAGCGTGGCATCGGCCTTTATCTTATATGGAATGTCTTTCCTGTACGGCATCACTGGCAGCACTCAGCTTGGAGAAATGGCGCAGGGATTGACGGGGAACTCCGCTTCCTTCGAGGCAATCATTTATGTAAGCTTTATTTTGATGCTTGTGGGCTTCGGCTTTAAAATTGCGGCTGCACCGTTTCATGCGTGGTCTCCAGACGTATATCAGGGAGCTCCGACGCCGGTTACCGCGTTTCTTGCCGTCGTATCCAAAGGAGCGGGTCTGGCCATTCTGTTCCGCGTTTTTTACAGCTTGTTCCTAGGCCTTGGCGGACCAGAAATGGTCATCTACCGTGATTTCTCGATTATGCTGCTGGTCGTTGCGGCGTTGTCGATGATAATTGGTACGACTATGGCACTGCGACAGGCGAACGTGAAGCGGCTGCTTGCTTTGTCTGGAATTGCGAATGCTGGCTTTTTGCTCGTTCCAATTGCATTGAATCCGCTGGGAAATCATTTGCATACATCGAACTTCTCGGAGTTTATGTATTACTTGGTTGCTTACTTATTTATGACGACGGGGGCTTTTGCTGTCCATATGGTAATAGAACGCTCCGCTGGACATGATGAGATGAGCGGGTATGCCGGTCTGTATTACCGCTCCCCGTGGATCGCGGTCGCTATGACGGTGTTCGTACTATCGTTAGCGGGCATTCCGATTACAGCTGGCTTCTTCGGAAAGCTGTACATTATTTTGGGCGCAGTTGCCTCGCAAGCGGTGTGGATTGCCATTCTCATGATGGTGTCAGGCGTCGTGTCCTTCTATTTCTACTTCGGATTTATTCGCCAAATGTATATGCGGGCCGGCAGCGAAGCTCAAGTCCGTGTATCGCTTACGCAAGGCTTCGTCATTGTGATATGCGTGTTGGCCGTTATCTCGCTTGGCGTGTTCCCGAACATGGTGATGAGCGCTATTCAACGGGTCTTCTCCCTCGGGACGGATTTATTAATACGGTAAACATGTTTCCCGCGTAAAAGATTACAGGGAAGTGTATGCAAGGACAACGCTCCAGCAGTGACCTGTAGGACTTCCTAGTCAATCTTATAACGATGTATTTTCTTAAAAGAGACCTGAAATTACTCCATCGGAGGATTTTGGGTCTTTTTGTTTTAGGGTAGGTCTTAGGGCCTAAATTAACGTTTTGTAACAGGAATGGCTGCTTTCATGGCGAACCTTAACTAAGCTGTGACCTGATTGGTCATATGCCAACAAGAAGAAGAGCAAATTAGATTAGAGGTCAGGAAGAACGGCGAATACGTGTTGTATTCTTCAAACTCAACTGGCCTTGATGTACGAATTGGATGGGATTTATGATGAAACGATTGTCTCGTGCCGTCGTATCGACTTTGATCATTGCGCTTACCTTTCTGACGTTAAGCGAGACGATTGCTTCGGTACCGTTGAATCAAACATTGCAGCAAAGGTACAAGACGGAGGAAACAGAACAGCAGGGCATGAGCAGCATGAACGTGACAAAGCGTACAGCCGCTTATTCAACTACGAATGATGAAGCTGAGGCGTGCGCGACCTCCTGGATTGTCAAATGGAAGCAAGGGCAGAAGGATGCAAAACTGCTGCAGAAAAGTGAGATTATAAACGAACAGGCTGCCGTTGATATTGCGGTGCTTAGGCCTGTAGACGAAGCTGAGACGGAAAATTGGTTGCACGATGCGAAGCACTCGCGACAGGTGGAATACATCGAGCCGAACCATACGGTACATTCATTAGCATCTGGGGTAAAACCGAATGATACGCTGTATGCGCAGCAGCATTATTTACGGCAAATCGGGGCGGATACGGCATGGACTCAAGCCAAGAGCAATTCGTCCATTATTATAGCGCTGGTAGATACGGGCATTGATTTCAATCATCCGGATCTCAAGCAAAATATCGTTAAAGGCATCAACCTTCTAGATTCAGGCTTGCCCCAGGATGACAATGGGCACGGCACCAGTGTAGCGGGTGTGGTTGGCGCCGTGGGTAACAACAACAAAGGTACGACCGGTCTGCTCTGGTCAGCTAAGATTATGCCGATTAAAGCGCTCGATTCACGCGGTTACGGCGATGAGGACAAGCTGGGCGCAGGCATATTGTATGCAGTTGACCATGGCGCGAAGGTCGTCGTCATGTCCGTCGGATTGTATCGCTATTCGAAATATATGGAAGACATTGTAAACTATGCAGAGAAAAAAGGCGTCCTGCTCATTGCGGCAACCGGGAATGACGGGGGACGATATCAGGATAAAGTAGCTGTCAAGTATCCAGCCGCTTATCCTACTGTCTTCGCTGTTGGCGGCACTACACCGCAGATGAAGGTGGAGCCGAGGACGAATACCGGTCCGGAAATCGACGTGGTTGCGCCTTGGCACGTGTTCACTACCGCATTGGGCGGCGGATACAAAGCAGAAGAAGGCACATCGATGGCAGCGCCGCAAGCGGCGGGAGTGGCTGCGCTCTTATGGAGCAAATACCCCGAGTTGAAGCCGTATCAGGTTCGCCATCATTTACGCTATACGGCGAAGGACATTGATGGGAAGGGCTGGAACCGTAAAAGCGGCTACGGTTTGCTCCGTGCCGATGATGCATTGACCGTACCGTTTCAGGAAGATGCGTTCGGGACGAACACGGCTCGCAATAAGGCGAGGGTGTTCCCAATCGACACTTCGCTAAGCGCGGTTCTCCGTACAAAGGAAGAGCATTGGTATGTGGTCGATGCGCCATATGACGGTACGTTAAAGCTTCAATTTCAACGTATTCAAGGGTCGGGAAAAGTACATGTTACGTATTTTACAGGTGAGCAGGTTTCTGGGACAACGTACAGTGACGTTGGCAGCAAACAGCCTGCTATTCCGGTGAAACGGGGGAAAAATGTACTGCGTCTGTCGTCCGATGACATCATTGGCAGTGTGGGGTTAACCTATAAACTAGCCTCGCGCTTCATCGTGTATCAAGATCCGTTCGAGCCGAACGACAAGCAGTACCAGGCTTATGCCATTCCGGCTCGAACGCAAGATATCGTTGGCACGTTCAGCCATGCGGGCGACACGGATTGGTACATGATTCAACTGCCGAGCAAAGCAACGCTGCGGTTGAAGGTAAGTACGGATACGGTCCGCATCGATCCGGCGCTTGAAATTAAAGGCTCGCAAATCGATACTCGCTGGATTGATGAGCAGAAGGAAGGGCAGTCCGAAATCGCCCTGCTGGAGGATCTGCCTCCTGGGAAGTATTATATTCAGGTGCAAAATGCAGTAACGGCACGTCCGGAAGCAGTAGCCGGCGAGTATACGCTGCATGTGGATTATATGACTCAGCTTGCTGATCCGAATGAGCCGAACGATAAGATGTACGAGGCGGTTACGGTTAGCGAGGGCACCGAATATAAAGGCGTCTTTCACGAAGAAGATGATGTCGATTGGTTTCAATTTATCGTCAAGAAGCCAGTCTATGCAACGTTCAAGCTGAGCCAGCTGCCTTCGAACCGCATTGTCTCAATGGCGGTTATGTCGAAGGAGCAGAAGCCTCTTGGATCTGGGAGCAACGCTTCGGGGGAAACCGAGGTGGCAACCGGAACAAAGTTGGATCCGGGAACGTATTATATACGCCTGACGACAAACGCGAAGTTTGATACGAAGTATTATCTTCTCTCTGTAAGCACAGAGCCGCTTATCGCCGGATTTCGGGACGTAAAGGGCCACTGGGCGGAGGATTCGATTGTTGAAGCCGTGACGTCCGGATGGATGAATGGATACGGCGACGCGAAGTTCGAACCGCACCGGCATATTTCCAGGGCAGAGGCCGCTTCGGTCATCGCGAACGCCTTCAAGCTGAATCGCGATATCGGGCAGGCTCCTGCGTTTACGGATGTGCCCTCTACACATTGGGCTCATGCTGCGGTTGCCCGGGTAGCCAAAGCAGGCATTACCTCTGGGGTGGGGCCAAAACATTTTGGTCCGAACCGGATGGTGAAGCGGGCCGAGATGGCCGTCATGCTTGGCAAAGCGCTTGGTCTTACACCGGCGAAGGTAACCGAGGCGCCATTTCAGGATGTAGCCGCTACACATTGGGCTGCTCCCATGATTGCTGAAATGAAGCGTCAGGGCCTGATCTCCAACAACCAGGAGGAAGGGTTCGGACCGGAGCGCTTCGCGACACGGGCCGAATTCGTGGCGATGCTCGTCAATGTGCTGAACAGTGAGAAGTAAGGGAGGAATTCGCGTTGGAGGATTCGTTGTCTCAAGTAACTTCATCCGTAGGATGGAGCGGCATGGCGCATATGCTTATTACGCTTGTATGCATTGCTATAGCTTGGTGGTCGCTGCAGCATCTGAAAATAGACTTGTTCATCCGACATCCGCAAAGTCCGCAAGGAAAAATGCTGCATCTTATCCTTGCGATTATTGTGGGCCGTGCGGTTGCCCAGTTTTTTTTAGATTATTGGGGATGGACTCAATCGCTGCGCTTCTTGTTTTGAAACGATTCGGAATGGTTAAGAGGAAAAAGGACAGCGTTCCCTTGCAGGAATGCTGTCAATGATTCGCACAAACAAAGCTACGCCCGACAGAGAATCAGAACTTGTCGAATAACATCGAATAAAGATGTCAACAATGGTAGATAACCCTAAGTAAAATGTGGAAGGGTATGTCGAAAAATATCGCTTGTACCTACTTGTAATACAATGGTATTATGGAGTTTGGGTGAAAAAAAAGCGTGCCATTTTTTACGGATTTATAGATGATGGGGCGAAAAAAAGCGCGGAGGGAAACATGATGAGCAAATTTATCGTCCGCGGAGGCAGACGACTGACGGGCACCGTGCGCGTAAGTGGCGCAAAGAATTCAGTGCTTCCGATCATCGCTGCTTCGTTATTGGGAGAGAAGGGCGCAAGCATCATTTACGATGCTCCTCCACTCGACGATGTCAAGACGATACACCATGTGTTGGAGAAGCTTGGAGCCAACCTTACATATTCCAATGAAACCATTCGTGTTAATTCGGAGAAGCTTCATTCATTCGAAGCTCCTTATGAACTCGTACGCAAGATGCGGGCATCGTTCCTCGTCATGGGTCCATTACTGGCCCGCGCGGGACAGGCGCGTATTTCCTTACCAGGCGGCTGTGCCATTGGAACCCGGCCTATCGATCAGCATTTGAAAGGCTTTGAAGCGATGGGTGCGGAAATCGGACTTGGTCAAGGGTATATTGAAGCGAAAGTAAACGGCCGACTCAAGGGCGCCAAGATTTATTTGGACGTTGCGAGTGTCGGTGCGACTGAAAATATTATGATGGCGGCGACGTTGGCCGAAGGGACAACGACGATCGAGAATGCCGCTCGCGAGCCGGAAATCGTTGACTTGGCGAACTATTTGAACAAGATGGGAGCCAAGGTGCGCGGTGCCGGAACGGGTGTCATTCGCATCGAAGGTGTAGAGCAGTTGCATGGGGCCGAGCATACGGTCATACCGGACCGTGTTGAGGCGGGAACGTATATGGTTGCCGCGGCAATGACGGGCGGCGATGTGTATGTCGAGGGTGCGATTGCAGATCATCTGGGTCCGGTTATTGCTAAGATGGAAGAAATGGGCGTAATTATCGAGCCTGATGAGAACGGCATCCGTGTTCGCACTGATAAGCCGCTCAAAGCTGTAGACGTGAAGACGCTGCCGTATCCGGGCTTTCCGACGGATATGCAGTCACAAATGATGGCGCTTCTGCTTGTTGCGGAGGGGACATCGGTCGTCACGGAGACGGTGTTTGAGAACCGCTTTATGCACGTCGATGAATTTAATTTAATGAATGCCAATATTAAGGTGGAAGGCCGTACGGCCGTAGTGACCGGTAGAGTCAAGCTGGCGGGCGCCAAGGTGTGCGCTACCGACCTGCGTGCAGGCGCTGCACTCATCTGTGCGGGCTTGGTTGCTGAAGGAACGACGGAAGTCAGCGGCGTTCATCATATCGATCGCGGATATGTGAACTTGGCAGAGAAGTTGTCTTCTCTAGGCGCAGACATCTACCGCGTGACGCTGGAGGAGCAGCCGGTTGAGGTGAAGGAAGAGCAGGAAGTGAAGCTCTTTAACGTACAGCCGACTTGGGCGTAAGTTCAGGTTACAGTTTGCGGAACGACCCTCAACGGAGGTTTCGACAGTTGAGAAGCATATATAGTTGAATCAGAAGATGAGGCCGTCCCGGTAAGGGGCGGCTTTATTAATGAGCTTTTCTATGGACAGGAACGTACTGTGCGCTGCACCTTAACCCAGTGCTGATATATTTTCAGAAACTGTGAGCCCTTACAGGGTTCACCCCAGTATGCGCATAGACTAGAATGAGGCGCATTGCTGTTTCTATATGTATGTGCTGGTGCGGATACAACTTAGCCGTTTTGAACGGTTCTGTCCATTACCTATAACTTTATACTTCTCTTTCATTGGAAAACTTACAGTAGAAATTAACTTTTTCGAATAAAATGTTCAATCCACTGGAAAATGTCCAGTGAAATTGAGTCATTCCCGCTGAATTGTTGCTAAAGAGCTGATTCCACTGTACCTAATCCAATACAATACCCCTTTATAGCAATTGGAACTATAAAACGCTGCACAAAATCCAATGGAAACTAATCTTTGATTTATGAGGGCAGCTATGCGTTTCTTCCCTCGGTTCTTATGTCCAATCACCCCTCTGTTCAGGAGTGGCAGCCTTACGAGAAAGTAGCAGTTATTTCAGTAAAGTGTCATTTACCGGAGATTACCTGGCTCTCTCAGTTCTTATACCCAATCTCCCTTTCGTTCAGGAACTACATCCGGTATAGGCTGCCATCTACTCAGAGGCTGCATTGGTTGTATTAAAGAGGTGTTCAACAAGTCCTCTTTTGATCACGAGGCATCCCAGAATGTGATTCGACATCGAATCTTGAATTCACTCTCGAAGAGCTTATGCTTCCGAAGTATGTTTCCTGCGGAAACATCTCAGGTGCTCATGTAGATTTACCTTCACTGCGCTCCTCCTTCTTCGAGTTCTTGCAACCTTCTCGGTGCTGAAAAGTGACCTTTTTGAACACGCACTTAAAGCGAATTTTAACAGATATTATGAGGAGTAACTCATTGCAACAAACGCTTGCTCTAATTCGGGAACTTTTCTGAAAAGGAAAGAATGTTGGGTCATTGTTGCTGATCGGGGCGCAAGGAGGTACATTGGAATAAAGAAAAAAGTAGGAGCGTAACCTGTTTAGATTATTCCATTGTAGATTATTCGATTACCGAGGATTGCAGAGGAATTACTTCGAGTCTCTCACCTGTGCTGGGTTGACTGCATCACCACAGAGAAACGTTTTCTCGTATCCATTGTCCTGATAGTAAGGACGTTGCACCTCAATAAGGAGGCGATGCCATGCTGTATTTCTGGTTTATACTGGGGGCCGTCGTGTTTGTATTGCTGTTAGGCACCATCATTTTCTATAAAAATCGAAAGAAGAGGCAAAAGGTTGTCTCGATGGCGTCCTATGCGAAGAAGAAGCCGGTGTCCGGACAGCCGTGTTCGTATTGCAAAAGGAAAGCAGAGAAGCTTACGTTTTACGCAGGCAATCACGGCTCCGTGGTGGGAGTATGCGCTTCATGCAGAAAGAGGGCGGAGCGGCAAGGGTTGCTGCCTATTTGAATGAAGGGATGTCTCTTAAAGCAGTTTGTGCTTGAACAGGGACATCCTTTTCTATTGATAGGAGCCGTGATGAGCAGAGGATATCCTGTTAGAAGCGCGTGTGTTGGCTGGGTGCACTAGATAGGCCGGATGAGGGCGTACTTTTGACTATTTCCATTTCGCAGCTCTATTGGTTTCCGCGGTTCTTTCTTCTCTTAAAAAAGCATAGGTTAGAAGAAGCAGAGGTTAGACTCGTTCTTTTCGAGAGATGCTAGAAGTACGAGTACGAGTTTCAAAAGGAAACACGTTCGAAACGTGAAAATTAACCTCGAGAAATGGGAGTGTTGCGGGAGAGGAGAGAGAAGCCTATGGCTACGCAGCCGAGACTGCTGCTTGAAGAGGCGCGGCGACTGGCGAGTCGCCTTCGACCGCGCCTAGGGGGGGGCTTCCGGGGGCTTCGGCGTCGAGGGAGACGACGGAGCCGGAGGAGCGCAGCCCGTACCCGGCCGGCGCTAGTGCGCGCCACCGCGTGGGCCGGCGCGCTCACCGTGCTCGCCCTGCTCATGCCGCTGCTGCTGGTGGAAACCCGTCCGCAGCAGCGGGCGGCAAGCCCCGGCAGCGAGCGCACGGCGCCAGTGGCGCCGGATGTGGCGCCGCCCGAGGCCGGGGCGGCAGAGCAGGTGCGCGTATACCTGAGCGGCACGCGCCAGGTAGAGCGCGTCGCGCTGGAGCAATACGTGCGCGGCGTTATCGCGGCAGAAATGCCAAGCGACTTTGAGCTCGAAGCGCTCAAAGCGCAGGCGATTGCCGCCCGCACTTACATCGTGCGCCGCCTGCTGGCGCAGGACGCAAGCGGCGCACCGGAGGGGGCTGACGTCACCGACACCGTCGCCCATCAAGCCTATGTGCCGCTCGCAGAGCTGGAGCGGCGCCCGCAGGACGCGGTGGCGAAGCTGAACCGCGCCGTGAACGAAACAAAAGATATCGTGCTCACTTATAAAGGAGAGCCGATTATGGCCGCTTTCTTCTCGACGAGCAACGGCTATACCGAGAACGCGGAGGATTATTGGACTAATCCCGTTCCGTATTTGAAGAGTGTATCGAGCCCTTGGGATCAAGCGATATCCCCGCGTTATACGGAACAGGTGGAAATGGAAGTGAGCACCGTGCTGGCGAAGCTTGGCCTGTCAGCCAATGCGGTACCGGCTCTATCTCGCTTACTGGACTCTTCGAACGGTACGAACCACACGCCCCCTGAACCTTCAAAGCATGACAGTAAGTTGTCAGCTGCTGCCTTTTCGAAAGATATTCGAATTCTCTCACATACACCGGGCGAACGCGTAGAGCACGTGCGGATTGGAACACATCAGTTTACAGGCCGCGAGATTCGGGAAAAGTTAGATTTGCGCTCCAGCGCTTTTGAATGGAAGATGGAAGGCGACAAAGTTCTCATTACGACCTTCGGATTCGGCCATGGTGTTGGCATGAGCCAATACGGCGCTCAGGGCATGGCGAAAGAAGGCGCATCGGCGGAGAAGATTGTAACTTACTATTACAAAGGAGTTTCGCTCGACAAAGCTTCGAAGTTACTAACTTTAAATCTTAAAAATTAGCAAAACACTACGTATAAAAGTGATAGCCCCGGTAACAATGGTTACTGAGGTGATCACAAATGAGTGAACAAAACCAAAACTCAAAAAACAAATCTACAACTAGTTCATCGGCAACGAGTGCAACGAATACGCCTGAAGCTTCTAAATCGATGCAAGGAGCTCAAGCGGTTCAAACATCCGCGTGGAGAAAGCTGTTGTCGAAGAAATGGGTCTTTCCCGCTTTGTACATGGCCGCAGCAGCAATCATCCTAACGTTAGTGTGGGTCTATCAAGACATGAACCAGCAGCCACTAGACCCAAATAAGGATGCGACGCAGGTAGAACAACAAGTAGATTCCGGTACATTGGCGGAAGGCAAGACGAATGATGAGGCGGTTGAAGTGGTCGCATCCAATGAAACGTTGGGTTGGCCAGTAGCAGATGCGCAAGATGTAGATGTCGTCATGTCTTTCTATGATGACAAAGCTTCCAAAGAGGAGCAAGCAGCTGCTATGGTAGAATACAAGCAGACGTTTACTCCGAACGTAGGTATCGATTTGGCTCGTAAGGATCAGAAAGCGTTTGATGTTCTCGCAGCGATGAGCGGCAAAGTAACTCGCGCCGAGCAAAACCCGAAGACAGGCTTCGTAGTGGAAATCGACCACGGAAACAACTTGAAGACCGTATACCAGAGTCTGGTTGACTTGAAGGTGAAGAAAGGCGACACCGTGAAAAAAGGTGATGCGCTTGCTACAGCCGGACGCAACGAGCTGGAGAAGAACCTGGGCGTTCACGTACACTTCGAGGTGTATGATGACAACAAGCCAGTCAATCCGTCGACGCTGTTGGCCAAAAATTAATAACACCCTGCGTTGGAAGAATCAATCTGACGACGCCAGTGGAAAAGCGGGAGCGCGAGCTTGCCGCTTTTTCTTTATTTTGATGTGTGCTCCGCTTCGAAAGGGGGAAGTTGGACATCCTGCCTAAATTTTTTTTTCAGGTTGAATTATTCGCCTCAGATATTCGCTCCAAGGTTGTCCCCCTTCGGAAGCTATTGCTACATTTTTCCCTAATCCAGCGAGCTTTTTTGGGACAGACAAGCTTTAGCCTCTCCCATCACTCCCTCCTATTTGTCCGCAGAACCTTGACAAATTTAGTGGTTAAGCCAAGCTTGTCAGGATTCGTAACAACGCATAAGTGTCCGCACCCCTCATATAATGTACCAATTAAACCGAGTAGGGGAGGCGGGAACGTGCACGATTACATCAAAGAACGGACCATCAAAATCGGTCGCTGCATCGTCGAGACCAAGCATACGGTTCGCACCATCGCCAAAGAGTTCGGTGTGTCCAAAAGCACGGTACACAAAGATTTAACCGAACGGCTGCCCGAAATTAACCCTGATCTGGCGGACCAGGTGAAGCACATTCTCGAATACCACAAGTCCGTACGACATCTTCGGGGAGGGGAAGCGACCAAGATCAAATATAAGAAGTCGAGTTCGAAAAAACGCGAGGTGATGACCGCAGGAAAGTCCTAGGTAACCCTTCTTGAAGTTGGAACCGCTGCCTATTCGATAAATAACGCCTAAAATCGATTCCGAAATGACAGGTTTTGCCCCTCATTCACATTGAACCTAGCGCTCTAAATATGATATGTTAAACGATGAGTAAATATTTTGCAGGAAACGGTCGCAATTCATCGAAATATATGAAAAAAGAATGTGGAGGCTCTCGAACTTATGTTAAGCAAGGATATCGGAATTGACTTAGGAACGGCGAACGTTCTGATTCATGTCAAAGGGAAAGGGGTCGTATTGGACGAACCGGCGGTCGTGGCGATTGAGAGCGATTTGAAGCGCGTTCTGGCTGTTGGGGAAGATGCCCGCAAGATGGTCGGGCGCACACCGGGCAACATTGTGCCGATCCGCCCATTGCGTGACGGGGTTATTGCAGATTTTGACATTACGGAAGCGATGTTGAAGCATTTTATTAACCGCGTCGGCGGCCGCAAATGGTACTCACATCCGCGTATTCTAATTTGCGCGCCGACGAACATCACCTCAGTGGAGCAGAAGGCGATTCGGGAAGCTGCTGAGCGAAGCGGAGCGAAGGAAGTATATTTAGAAGAAGAACCGAAAGCGGCGGCAATCGGCGCGGGCATGGATATTTTCCAGCCAAGCGGCAATATGGTCGTCGACATCGGCGGCGGAACGACGGACGTGGCGGTATTGTCCATGGGGGATATCGTCACCGCCTCTTCTATTAAAATTGCAGGGGATAAGTTCGATAGCTCCATCATGCGTTATATTAAACAGAAGTACAAACTGTTAATTGGGGAACGCACCTCAGAAGACATTAAGATTAACATCGGTACCGTGCGTCCGGCAGGCGGAGAGCGGGAAATGGACATTCGTGGACGGGACATGGTATCCGGCTTGCCATATACCGTAACGATTACATCCAATGAGATTCGAGAAGCGCTGTGGGACCCGGTATCCTCCATTGTCGTTGCTGCGAAATCGGTGTTGGAACGGACCCCGCCAGAATTGTCGGCGGATATTATCGATCGCGGTGTCATCTTGACGGGCGGCGGCGCGCTGCTTGACGGATTGGACGAGCTGCTTGCTGAGGAACTGAAGGTTCCGGTCCTGATTGCAGAGGATCCGATGCATTGCGTTGTAAAGGGAACCGGCATCATGCTTGATAATTTGGATAGGGTCATAAAGAAAAAGTTTATCTAGTCCGATAATATACATAGTGTAGATTAATGGATCGGGAGGATCGGACATGATTAGAGGGTTATATACGGCTGCTTCCGGCATGATGACGCAGCAGCGCCGTCATGATACGGTAACGAATAACATTGCCAATGCGAATACGCCAGGCTTTAAATCGGTGACGGGCATGTCGCGCTCATTTCCGGAAATGCTGCTTTCGTTGCAGGGCAGCGATAAGGCCTCCGGAAGGGAAATTGGACGGCTGAACACCGGCGTGTTCGCGGAAGAGAGCCGCATGCTGTTTAACCAAGGAGATCTCATGCAGACGAACCAATCTGGCGATTTTGCGCTGCTTGCTGATCTGCAGGTGGCAGGCGTAGCATTTGACGAGTCCGGGAAAGGCCGTGATGCTCAAGGCAACGTCGTATTTAAGCCGGAAGCATTTTTTACGGTTCGGGAAGGCAACGAAGTTCGATATACGCGTGACGGACACTTTCGTGTGAATGCGCAGAATGAGCTGGTTACGGCGGACGGTGCTCAGGTTCTTAACCGGAATAATGCACCCATCGTGCTGGACGGACAAGCCCTTGACGATGTAACGCTGAATGCAGCAGGTCAAATGTATAACACCCGTACTGGTGCTGCAATAGCAGGGGCGGATCTGCTGATTACCCGCATTGACAACCCGAATGATTTGATTCGAACAGGCAACGGACGCTTCCGTCTGCAGAACGGCGGACAGCCGGGCGCACCGGTTGCGTTGGGCCGTGACGTGCAAGTTCAACAGGGATATCTGGAACGTTCCAATGTGGATGCGGCACAGTCCACGATCGACATGATGATGGCGTACCGAGCTTATGAAGCGAATCAAAAAATTGTTCAGTTCTACGATAAATCGTTGGACAAGACTGTAAACGAAGTTGGCCGCGTCTAATGACACTTTAGGAGGAACGACATGAATCAATCGATGATTGCCGCATCCGTGTCGATGAATGGCATCCAACGCAAGCTGGATGTGATTGCGGACAATGTGGCTAATGTCAATACAAAAGGATATAAACGGAAGACAGCAAACTTCGCCGATGTGCTTACAACGGTGCGCCAGCACGATCCAGACTATCGTCTGCCTGGACGGGCAACGCCAATGGGATATACGATAGGCAATGGCTCGCATCTCACGTCGTTGAATCGTGATTTCACCCAAGGTTCTCTCACTCAGACAGGAGTGGATACTGATTTGGCGCTCCAAGGGGACGCGATGTTTGAAATAATGACTCGCGATGGTGCAACAGCTTGGATTCGTGAAGGAGCCTTTCAATATAATATAGACAGAGCAAGCGGTGAGAAAATACTCGTAACCGCGCATGGCGATCAGGTGCTGAATGCCGAAGATTTGGAAATTCGTATCGCACCCGATAGAGAGTTGCAAATCGATGAGAAGGGGCGCATGTTTGCCGTTAAGAACGGTGAAGCGCCTGAAGCGCTGGGCAGCTTGAAGCTTGTTAAGGCAATCAAGCCCGAACAGCTTGTACAGACGGACAACAATTATTATGTATTGCCTCCGAATCTGGACCGCAACACGGCCGTTCAAGTGCTGAATCTGGCCGATGGCGATCGCTCGGACCCGAATCAGCCTGCCATCTATGTTCGACAAGGGATGCTGGAAGAATCGAACGTGTCGCTTATCGATGAGGTGAATGAGTTGATTCAAGCGCAGCGTGCTTATCAACTGTCCGCACGAGCGTTGACTTCAGGGGACGCGATGTGGGGACTGGCGAATAGTCTGCGCGCGTAAATGAAGTAGGTGATAATATGAGTGATACCCGTGATAAAGATAGAAAGCTGCCTGATTTTGAGCCGCTTCAACAGGACATATCGTTGGCGCGTCTGTCACGCTCACGACATAGCGATGAACAATCGGCTGACGAAGATCCTCTTGCTGCGGCCGCTGGCAGCGTGCGTGCTTCAGGAACTTCTGGCAAGCCTGTGCTGGAAGAGCGGCGTAAGGAACGGCGCAAGGAATCCGCACGCACGGACAAAGAGAACAAGAGAGAAGCGAAAGGGCACAAGCCGGCGCGGCGTTCCAAACGCGTCAAATGGCTCGTTCGCCTGGCCATTATTCCGATGTTATGCATCTTGACGCTAGTTGCAGGCATGGTTACCGGATATGTGGTTCTAGGGAAAGGCTCTCTTGGTGAAGCATTAAATCTGAATACGTGGACTCATCTGTTCCAGTTGGTGTTCGCCTGATAACATCCCCACTTCGGTGGGGTTTTTTGTTTGATAGTTCATGGAGGATGAGGTTGCAGGCGCTTCGCATCGTCTTTAGATTTCGTGTTTAGGTTACGGGGCGACAGTTTTATTTTTTATTTGGGCCATGTATAATGAGTTGGAGGAACATTGAAAATGGGGGTTACTGGGGGTTTTAGGGTTGAATTTACCGAATATGCTGACGATGGTTCGATTTCTTCTAATCCCCGTCTATGTGGCTTTGTTCTTCTTCGGTGAGCGGTACGCCGCGTTTGGCATCTGGCTGTTGGCCGGATTGACCGACATTTTGGACGGATATATCGCACGCAAGCACAATATGGTGACGACTGTCGGCATGATGCTGGATCCGTTAGCGGACAAGTTGATGATGTTGACTGTCATGCTGTCTCTGCTCTGGGCAGGAGATTTGCCATGGACGGCTGCTATTGCGATGCTAGTGCGCGATGCAGGGATGATTATTGGATCTGCGCTTTTTCATTTTAAAGGGAAAAAGACGGTGCCTGCAAACTGGATGGGCAAACTAACGACGGTCTTCTATTATATTGCAATATTATTCGTATATTTTCAGTGGCCTTATGCGATCGAGCTGCTGTGGGCCGTCATTATTTTTTCATTCCTGACCTCGTTGATGTACGTCGCCCTGTTCGTCCGCTTGAACCGAAAGATGGAAGCCTGAGCATTGCGCCAAGGGAGACAAAGCGAGAACGACGATAGAGAATAGGCAAAAGGAGCTTCCCGTCCAGCGCCTCGCCGCTTGGGAAGCTCCTTATCTCAACCTTCACGCCTGCAGTCATGAAGGATGCTCTTAGTGTTGGCGCATCGGTACTATTTTATTCAAATTAGAGAAAAATTAAGAGGAAATTAGAAGAAAGGAGAATGAACTATGCTGAATATCGAACAAATTCAAGAGATTATTCCACATCGCTATCCGTTTCTTCTTGTCGACCGCATTATTGAAGTAGAGGAGGGCAAGCGGGCTGTCGGGATCAAAAATGTAACGATGAACGAGCCTCATTTCGCTGGCCATTTCCCGGGATACCCGGTGATGCCAGGTGTGCTAATCGTTGAAGCCCTTGCTCAAGTTGGAGCGGTTGCCATTTTGAAGATGGAGCAGAACCAAGGGAGACTTGCCTTCTTCGCGGGTATCGACAACTTCCGTTTCCGCGGACAAGTTGTGCCAGGAGACACGTTGACGTTATCTGTAGAAATTACGCGTCTTAAAGGAAGCATCGGCAAAGGACAGGCCGTTGCGAAAGTTGGCGAACAAGTCGTTGCCGAAGGCGAATTGATGTTTGCGTTATCAGATCGCAAATAGATTGCCATTCATTGTGAACAGGTATGCAAAGAAAAGACCTCGTTCGGTTATTCTAAAGGATACGACGTCAGCAAAGAGGAAGATTGCCTTATAGGTGATTCGTTCTTTTGTGGAATAACGGGGGAGGTCTATGCGCCGTCGATGTCGAAAAGACTCGGAAGCGCTCGAAGAACATGCCATTGCGTATGGCATTCGTATTGGTTTAAGGAGGGAAACAATTGCTTCAACAGTTGGAAAATTGGAACCGGCGCATGAAGAAGTGGCTGTGGCTGCTTGTCATCGTTGGGTTAGTTGCTGCCACGCCTGTCGTGGTTCAGCGTGTGCAAACCGAACATACGGCCAATCAAGTCGAGATGGTGTTCAACTATCGCGATTTAGTGGACATTTCCGCCTACAAGCCGAATCCGGCAGCGTTCATTGACGAACAATTGGAACGGTTGAAAGAGGCTGGCGTGCAGTCTATGGCCATGTTCGAAAGTACGCTGACGGAATTGAAATCTTCTCGTCGCGTGATGCTGTACAATTCCCAGGATGCCGCGATGCTGCAAGGCAAGCTCCTTACTGGGGATGAGAACTATACATATCTGTTATTCACGTCCACTTCCAATGAAGAGCGGTTATCACCGATAATTGAGAAGACGTTCATGAATTTGGGTATTCAGGTTCGCCTATGGCAATTCGATGGGAAGAACGGCTTAATCTTGGAGACGCCGATTGAGAATGCGGTGATAAAGATGATGCCGCAGGATCCTGTCGCGGTAGAACAGCTGGTAGCGAAGGGCTTCCATATCGTCCCGCGCCTGTCCGACTCGTCGGAATACAATCAGGCGGAGATGGACGAGTTGCTGCGTGGTTATGCAGCGATTGGCGTCAAACGAATCGTATTCGACGGCGAATCCGTCAAAGGATTCAATGACGACGCAGAGAAGAAGAGCCTGACCGCCTTTGCCGAGCTGTTGAACAAATATGATATCGGCTTTGCTGCAATTGAAGGGTTGAAAGCTCCGCAGAAAGGGATGAATAAGCTCGCTTATTTGACCAAATACAATGTGGCGCGCTTGCATTCCATCAATGGTCAGGAGTCGTTCAATGAACCGGAAGTGCTGGCGGACCGGTTTACACTTGCAACGAAGGACCGCAACATCCGCATGATTTACTTGAACGCGTCGGTCAAAAAAGCAACGACCAAAGCGGAAATCGTGCACTCTATCGACAACATTCTCCACACGCTGAAGGAGCCAGGCAAAGCCATTGCTTCCATTGAAGCGAACGGCTTCACGATGGGACAAGCGGTGCCGTTTGATATTGTCGACTCTTCATGGCAACGCTATGCGAAGATGGTTGTTGTTGTGGGCGGGGTTGCGCTTATTGCGCTGATGATCTCTTTCTTTGTGCCGTATATTATGCTTCCGGTGTTCCTTATCGGTCTTGTCGGAAGTGCAGGTTTATTTGTCCTGAAGCCGACATTTTTCGAGCAAGCGCTGGCGCTCGGCGTATCGATTAGCGGGCCGACGATTGCGATGATATTGGCCGTTCGCCGGGTTGATCTGAATCCTCCAGTCACAGCGTTCGGCGCTCGATTTAACAAATCAATCGCGCTGTTTGTACGGACGACGGTACTATCACTTATATCTGTGCCATTAGTGATTGCATTGTTGAACAATATTACGTACAGCTTGGTGCTGAACCAATTCCGCGGAGTCAGTCTGCTGCACTTCGTGCCGCTAGCGCTTACTGCACTGTACGTATTCTTATACCGTGGCGATTCCGTATTCAAGGAAGCGGGCCGTTGGTTGAAAATGCCGATTACCGTGTTATGGGTTGTTGCCTTGGGAGTCGTTGGTGTTGTCGGGATGTACTATCTGTCCCGCACAGGCAACGCCGGCAACGTATCATCTTTTGAATTGTCGTTCCGATCGCTGCTGGAAAATACATTCGGCGTTCGCCCGCGGAACAAAGAGTTTTTGATGGCGCACCCGTTATTTATCGTCGCGGCATTTGTCGCTTTCCGTTATCGGTTCGCCGTATTTGCGTTCATCGTGGCTGCGATGGGGCAGCTGTCCATGGTAGATACGTTTGCTCATATCCATACGCCTGTCGTCATTTCGGCTATTCGGACGCTGCTCGGTCTCGGCCTTGGACTGGTCATTGGAATTATCGGCATCTTCGTATGGACTATCATTGAAAGGTGTTGGGATGCATGGCGTCCGAAGTTACAAGGATAGCTTTATCCGGCTATTACGGATTCAATAACAGCGGGGATGAGGCAGTGCTCCTGTCCATCCTCACCGCGTTGGAGCGTGCGGGAGAGCAAGCCGGCATGAAGCTTGAGCCGATTGTGCTCTCTGGCGATCCGGCCACCACCACCCGGTTGTATGGGGTGCGCGCGGTTCACCGTATGAAGCCAGGCGATCTGCTGGGGGCGATTCGCAGCTGTGACGGCTTGATTAGCGGTGGCGGCAGCTTGCTCCAAGATGCGACGAGCTCGAAGACGATTCCGTATTATTTGGCGGTGCTGAAGCTGGCACAATGGTTCCGCAAGCCAACTTTTATTTATGCGCAAGGCGTCGGCCCTGTTCAGCGGGAATCGTTCTATCCTTATATCCGCCATGTGTTTAACCGCAGCGCATATATCTCGGTACGCGATAACGAGTCGGCCGAGTTGTTGACTCGAATGGGTCTGCAGAGGGAGCGCATGCACGTAGTTCCGGACCCGGTCATGGGGCTTCGCCTTCCCGAGGCGGAATCTGGTGATGCTTCCGCTCATGCTATGCTGCCTGTTGGTGCGGCACAAGGATTTGATGAAGCCGGGCGTCCGTATGTCGGCGTATCGCTTCGCTTCTGGAATGAGGACCGTACGGATATGACAGCTATCGCGGATATGTTGAAGCGGGTTTGCCGCGCTCAAACGGTTCATCTGCGGTTTCTGCCATTCCATGGACAGGCGGATGAAGAAGCTTCACGCTTCGTGATGGAGAGCTTAAAGGACGAGGTAAAGCTATGGAATGGCGATATGTCTGGCGCTAGCGACGAGAATACGGTCGAAGGTGACATGGGGGACGAAGTTCATTCTTACGCATCTGCTATAACTGATTCATCCGTAATGAGCCTATGTCCGGCTCTCGAGCACCCGCAAGCGATGCTGCGTGAAGTAAGTCAATGCCGCGTGCTTGTCGGCATGCGTCTGCATTCGCTCATTTATGCCGCGTCACAGGAAATTCCGATGCTGGGTATATCGTATGACCCAAAGATCGACCAATTTCTTCATCGGCTTAATCTGACAGCAATCGGCTCCACAGCCAGATTAGATGCTTCTGCGGCAGCCGATGCGATATTGCATTCACTCGAAAATGTGGAAGCATGGCGAACTGCGCATCATCAGGCCATTTCCGCATTGAAGCAAGAGGCGGAACAACCCGCGCAACAGGTTGCAGCATGGCTGCGTCATAAGAAATAAGGTGGTAGCGACATGAAAAAAGTGGTGGATGTGCCGACCGTCTCTATATACGGCATCCCTTTTTCCAAATTAAATATGCGCGACACGGTTCAAATGTTAACCGATTCAATAGATAGCGGACAGCAATCGCTGCAGGTCATTACAGCGAATCCCATTATGGTCATGGCTGCGTTGGAGAATGATAAGTTCATGAGCATTATGAAGCAAGCCGATTTGATCGTGCCGGATGGAACGGGCGTAGTCTGGGCCGCTAATTACGTAGGCAATCCGGTGGCTGAACGCGTGACGGGGTTTGACATGCTGCATGAATTAATGAAGTTCGGAGAAGGCCGTCGCTGGAAAGTATTTTTGCTTGGGGCTGCGCCCGAAGTGGTTCAAGCCGCAGCGGAACGGTTACATCAACAATATCCGGCTGTCGAGATTGTCGGAGCTCGCGACGGTTTCTTCGGTGAAGCGGAGGATGAGGATGTCGTCCGTCAGGTTCAGGAAGCGAACCCGCATATATTGTTCGTCGCACGCGGGGCGGACACGCAGGAGCCTTGGATTGCGAAATATCGCCATCAGCTTCGAGTTCCCCTCATGATGGGCGTGGGCGGAAGCTTTGATATCCTGTCAGGCAGAACAAAGCGCGCTCCTAAATGGACGCAGAAGCTGCGCATCGAATGGTTGTACCGTTTGGTGACGGAGCCTAAGCGTTTTAAACGAATGCTGGTCCTGCCGATATTTGCATGGAAAGTGATGCGGGATAAAGAAAAGGTGACAAAAGCCCATTGAAATGTCGTCCAATCTTTCATTTTCGTAAGAATCCTTATCGATACAGCGTTGGTGTTTCCATTATGAACGGAGTATAATTCAATCCGGTAACATAAATGGGGGTTGAGAACAACCGATGATAACCGTATATGTAGTAGGTGGATTGATAGCATTGCTGTTGGCCACCGGATTAACGCCGTTAGTTAAGAAGTTTGCGATTAAGGTCGGAGCGGTTGACGTTCCGAATGCGCGTAAAGTCCATACACGCATTATGCCGCGAATGGGCGGGCTTGGCATTTATGCGGCCTTTGTTTTGACGCTGCTTGCACTTATGCCATTTATTCCTGACACCTTGTTCGGTTCTGCACGTGATGGCAATCTGGTTAAAGCATTGCTCGCCGGGGGTTCGATCATCGTACTCGTGGGGGCGTTGGACGATCGCTTTGAATTATCGGCTAAGGTGAAGCTGGTCGGTCAGATTATCGCTGCATGTGTGGTCGTGTTCGGATTTGATTTAACTGTGAACTTCGTAAATGTGCCTTTTGGTGATAAATATTGGTCAATTGAATCGTGGATTGCGATTCCGTTGACGATTTTCTGGATTGTCGGTGTGACGAACGCCATCAATTTGATTGACGGACTCGACGGATTGGCGGCTGGGGTATCCGGTATCTCGATTGCGACGATTATGGTCATGGCCGTCTTTATGGGAAATCCGGCTGTCATTCTACTTTGTGCAATTCTGCTTGGCAGCATTGTCGGATTTCTATTCTTTAACTTTCATCCGGCTAAAATTTTTATGGGTGATACGGGCTCGCTATTTTTGGGCTTCAGCTTGGCGGTATTGTCCATGCTCGGCTTCAAGCAAATTGCGATCGTCTCATTCATAACGCCGCTTCTTATTATCGGCGTGCCTTTATCGGACACCTTCTTCGCGATCATCCGCCGTTGGTTGCAGAAGAAGCCGATTTTCGCTCCAGACAAGGGGCATTTGCATCATTGTCTGCGCGAGTTAGGATTCAGCCACCGGAAGACGGTGCTTATCATTTACGGCATTGCCGCATTTTTCGGGATGCTTGCCATTATCCAATCGTTCGCGGCATCGCATGATGCGAATTGGGTCACCTTCGTCGTCATCTGCATCCTGCTCATCTCACTGCAGCTTGGAGCTGAAGTCATCGGTATCGTCAGCAAGACGAAGCGTCCGATGCTCAATATGCTTCATCGCCTGCGCGTGAAGGCGCATGCGGATTCACGCACGAAGTAACACAAAACTTTTATATGAAGCTTGTTCTCCTAATGTGAGAGCAAGCTTTTTTTTGTTTCCATTATTGACGTATCTCTTAAATTTGGGCAGCTCGAAGCCGATAACATGTCTATATGATTATATTGGGTTGAATAAGGCATAATGGAGGCGATACAATGCGTGCGTGGTTAAAACCCCTTTGCATGTTGCTGGTCGTTGCCTTGATGTCCACGGGAATACCGCTGGGTATCGTAAAGGCGGCAGACGATCAAGAGGGAGCAAGATATTTTCACTTTTCTAATCTGAGCACAGTAAAGGATCATCCAACTCAGGTAAACACGGAAAATATTGAAGTGAAAGGTACGTTTAATGGAGTATCTTCAAGCTCGATTGGTTACAAAGTTGAATTAGAAGTGGACGGAAAGGTTGTTCATACAACGTATGGAACGGATGTAAAGCCGACTATTACAGGCAATTCATTCGTATTCCGCGCGGTTCCTTTGCGGACGGGATTAAACATTGTGACGGTTACGGGGCTGGGGCCGAACGGTAATACAGTTGAAGCCAGCGCTTTCGTTGAATTCAGCAACGTGCCGGCCATTTCCGATATTAAGCTGTCAGACGGACGTGCTCTGGAATCGGGCGCGCCGCTCATTGTGAAGAGCGATACGGCAGGTCTGTCCTTGAAGGCGCCAAATGCCTCTGAAGTATCTGTAAATGGCCGCCAGATGTTCAATGGTGGTGCAGGTGTCTTCGTCTCATCTGGCATTAAGCTTCAACCAGGCTTGAATGATATTATCATTGTGGCGACGAACGGCAACTTGACCTACACGATTACGCGTCAGGTAATTTCGTTCAACGGCATTTTGACAGGCTTTGATACCTTCATCGGGGACAAAGCGATTGATCATACGTCGAATCACTATGTGACGGGTCCGGTGGGCGGTGTCGTTAAAGGAAAGTTTATCGTCCCTAAGTCGCAGCAAAGTACAACGCCGAACGATCCGACAATGGAAATCCTCGTAACGAAAGAGGGGGATCCTAATCCTCTGCTTGATGAAAAAAGCGGTACGACGATTACAAAAGTTGACGAGAGCTCGTCCTATATCATTTATGAATATATAACAGATGGCTCGGTCAACACCTCTGCAACGGGCAAACATTCGCTCAAGCTGACGGTTACGTTTGACGGCAAGACGAATGTATTCAACAATTTCTTCATTATAAGAGACAGCAGCGCCGCGGAAATCGTGGACGTGAAGCAGTTGTTCAATCCGCAAGAAAGCGGAGGCGGAGTGACGTTCGGAGCAGAAGCAACGTTCGCACAAAATAGCACAATCTTTGAAATGCCGCTCTATTTGAAGCTGCAGCTGAACAATTTTAGCAGTCAATCGATTACGATAACGGATTGGCAGAACGGCAATGAAGTTAAAAACCCTACCTTCCAGGCTGTGACTGGATTGACGACCATCAACAGCGAGCCGGTTATCCGCATCGATGCTTTGCCTGCTGGCGATCAGACTTTTAAAATTGATGTGGGTGGCGAAGTATACGAAATCAAGGTGAACTACGCGCCAGGTCCTTACATTAAGTTGACCAACGTGTTCGACGGCAAAACGTTCGATAATGCGAAGGGACTCCCGAACATTCAAGGGCGTCTAGTTAACTTCAACCTTCAAAACACGTCTGAAATGGATCAAACGTATATTACCTTTAATGGAAAGAAAGAGAAGTTGTCAGGCATCAATGCAGGTAATGGGGAGTTTGACCATCCGTTGGGTGGCGACCTTGTTGCGGGACCGAACAAGATTACGATTGATGGGGTGGCTAACGGAGTTCCGATTAGTTACACCATTACGATTTTCTTCTTTTCGAAGGATGTCCCTGCGATTGTGAAGATCTATCCGGTGCCAGAAGCGACGGATCCGACCAATCCGAACAAGGAAGACACGGAACAGAAGTTCAAATTAACAAAAGATTTCCAATATGTAACAAAAGAACGCACTGCTGATGTATGGCTTGAAGTGCAAAATGCGACGGGCATGAACATCTATATCGACGGGAAGCTCTTAACGACGCTCGAAGAGAAGGATTTCATCAATGGCAGTCCGAATACGAAGCCTTCTATCATGTTTAAAGAGCAAAACGTTACAACAGGCTCCTATCTGTTCTTAATGCATGGATTGGAATTACCGAAGTCAGGTAAGAAGAACGTGACGATTGAGGCACGCAAAGGCGTTACTACTGCACGTCAGACGTTAGAGATTACACGCGAGCAGAATACGTTTGAATTGCTGTCGCCGAAGCTTCCGGAAGAAAGCGTCGTGAATCAGAACTTCCTGAAGGTAAGTATTCGTGCGGAAGGCGCGGATAAGGTGCTTATCGGGAAGCAAGAGCTGGTCAAAGGCGAGGAAGATATTTTCCGTGGCGAAGTGACGTTGAAGAACGGTAAAAACACGATTAAATTTACGGTCATGCAGGGAAAACAAAAAATTAATGGCAACTTTGAAGTGAATTATGCCAATGCGGCGCTCCCTGGCGCTCAATACAAGACGTCCATCGGCAAGAACGGGAAGCTGTCCGTATTTGGAGGCAATTTGGTGCTGCAGCTGCCTAAAGGCACGATGCTGCGCGACATGAACCCGCGCCCGGGACAAACACCGAAGGAAATACAATTGTTCGATAAGCAAAGCTTGCTGTTCGGTATTTCTGATCCGGATGATGGCAGAACGATCACTCGCGAGAACCAAGTCGGTGTCCGTAAGCCGATAATCGGTGGAAGTGATGAGTTCCTGGATGGTGTCATGAGACGAATCGATCCAGATGAGTTTGCACGCAGCGTGCTGTTGCCTAAATCTCATTTTGGACTTGGTTCCCAATTGTATTGGATTGACGCAGGATACTTCAACTCAGAAGACAGCGTCCTGAATCAGGACTTTAAGCTGGCTAGCGCGACACATCCTTATGATGAAGCGAAAAAATTCTATGAGCGTGGAGACCGGATGTGGCTCGAGCCGACGCATCGTGGAACAATTACTTTGAAGTATGACCCTAACATTGTAAATGAGCAAGCTCGCAATGTAGGCATCTGGCGCTGGAACAACACGAATAAGCTGTGGGAGAATGTTGGCGGCAAGCTGGATACGAAGAAAAAGACAATTACCGCGCCGTTTGACGGATTCGGATATTACGGAGTATTCAGTGTGCGATTCAGCTATGACGACATCATTTCGCACCGTTACGCTCGTCCGAGCTTGGAGCTCATGCTCTCGCGCGGCTTTATGAAAGCGAAGAATTTGAACGAATTCGGCGTGTATGACAATATTACGCGTGGTGAATTCGCAACGATGCTCGTGAAGATGCTGAACATTCCGCTGGATTACGATGCGGACAACCTGACGTTCGATGACGTATTGAACTATGAAATACCAGATTTGCTGTGGGATTATCGCTATATTGAGACTGCAGCCCGCAAAGGGATAGTTCGCGGACTGGCGCCGCGCTTGTTCATGCCGAACGGTGAGTTGACAAGACAAGAGGCTGCAGCCATGATTGCCCGTGCGATGAACTTGAAGCTTGGCGAGACTGAGAAGGAACAGGCGAAGATGCAGAAGTCATTCACAGATGCCAACACGATTGATTACTATAGTATAAGTCCTGTATCTGCGGTATCGAAGGCAGGCATTATTGCCGGCATTCCGAATGAACTGCAGGAAGGTCAGAAGAAACCGACCTATCGTTTCGATCCGAGATCACCTCTGACGAGAGCGGATGCGGCTGTGATGGGTGAGCGTATTCTTACCAAATTAAAAAAATAATCAAAAATCGTTGATTTGCTTGTTTTACTTTTGTATGGTGCGGGTATTGAAGAGAAGAGCCGATCTGTGACTCGGCTCTTCTTCACATGCCGCCTGCTCATTCCCAATACTGAGAGGGGATGTATGAAATCCATAATGGTGGATTTACTGTAACGGGCTGGTAAACATTAGTGCGTGACGGAATACAGCAGGGAAGCTATACTATGGATCGTAGTCGCTGATGCATACATAAACGATGTCCGATGGTATAGCAAAATGTATAGCAGAAGCAAGCAAATGCTTGTGTACATGCAATGTTTTTGTGGTTATGATGGAATCTGCGAAAAAATAATTTTATTTTTTCACCGAGAGCGCAACTTTTTGCGAAGTGGTGCGTTTAATATGATGAAGTCGAAAACAGTGGTTAAATTCTTTATTGTTCCCTGTATTTCACAAAAATATGCTTTACGCTAGGCGTTTGTCATTGTATAATGTCTAGAGTGGTATGAGTATTTCTATTTATTCTCATCTGTTCTTATTTTGATTACTAGTTTCTGTGGCATGTCCTTGTGTTACAGACTTCTTTTTTGAATACATTTCGCTCTTACTCTGGGAAGGGGGTGAATCGGCGAATGAGGGAAATGAGCTATCAAACTTCTACGCAATATTCTCAACAAACGAAGCAATTTAGAGGAGGAGAAAAAAAGGTTATGAAGAAAAGATTGGCCCTGCTGCTTTCCGTTGCTATGGCGTTCTCCATGTTCGCTAACGTAGCATTCGGTGCTGACGCAGCTAAGACGACACAAGAAAAATTCGACGCATTGAAACAACAAGGTGTATTTAACGGCTATCCAGACGGAACAGCTGGTCTTGACAAAGAAATGACTCGTGGCGAGTTCGCTAAAGTCATCGTTAAATTGCTCGATCTGAAAGAAGTACACGGCGTGTACTCTTACAAAGATAAGAACTATGGTGCTTCCAACTGGGCAGCTCCTTACATCGAAGCAGTTACTGCTGAAAACCTGATGCAAGGTAAAGACCTGGAAAAGAAATTGTTCGACTTTAACGGTAAAATCACTGTTGAAGAAGTAGCAAAAGTATTGGTTGAAGCGTTGAAGTTGGAACTTCCTAAAGACGCTCAAAACAATGCTTCTGTATGGGCAAAAGAATATTTCCAAGCAGCTGTTGACGCTGGTTTGATCTCCAAGGATGCAAACCCTAAAGCGAACGCAACTCGCACTCAATTGGTAGAAGCATCTTTTGCAGCTGACGAAGCTCTGAAAGGACCAAAAGTTGAGTCCTACAAAGTAATCGACAGCAAAACTGTTGAATTCACAATGAGCGACAAAGAAGTTGTTAAAGTAACTTTGGAAAAAGATCTCGAATCTAACAAAGAGACTGAAGTGAAATTCACTTACAAAAACAAAGAGTATACTCACAAAGTTACTCGCGTTGTAACATCGGCTCAAAAAATCGAGTCCGTTACAGCTGAAAACTTGAAAGAAGTAGTTGTTACATTTGACGGTTCTGTTGAACAAAAGACAGCAGAAAACAAAAACAACTACGAAGTGAAAGACATGAAGATTGATAGCGTAACATTGTCTAGCGACAAACGTTCCGTTGAAATCTTGCTTGAAGAAAACGGTTCTGTTATGGAAAACCAAAAAGAAACAGAAGTAAAAGTGAAGAACGTTCGCAACGAAGATGGTTCCAAAACGTTCAGCGAAAAAATAAAATTCACGCCAGTTGACGTGAAAACACCAGAAGTTAAAGAAGTTGTCGGCTTGGGTACGAAAGCATTCAAAGTTGTCTTCTCCGAGCCGGTAAAACGTGGTGACGCAGTTGCATCCAGCAACTACAAAGTTGATGGCAACATGGTAGCGGGCAGCGTTGACTACATGTATCCAAATGTAGTAATCGTCAAGAAAGACTTGTCCGTTGGCGACCACAAATTGAGCGTAAGCAACATCACAGACTTCTCTGGTCTGAAGAGTGTTCCTGTTGACAAAGAATTTACAGTAGCAGAAGATACAGCTGCTCCTGAAATCGTATCTGCAAAGACTAACGATTTGAAAGAACTTGAGATTGAATTTAACGAAACAGTTAAATCGATCGAGAAAGTATATCACAACGTATCCGGTAACACAGGTAAGATCACTTACAAGGATAACAAAGTGAAAGTTACTTTCAACAACCAAATGTACAACGGAGACAACACTGTCTATGTTAAAGGCGTAACTGACTACAGCGGCAACAAAGCTGACCGCGAAGTGAAAGTGAACCCTACATTGGATACAACACGTCCTGAAGTTGTGAAGATGGAAGTAAAAGAAGTTGGTAAATTGAACAATCATCAATTGGTTGTTGAATTCAACAAAAAACTGGATAAAGAATCCGCAGAAAACGTGAGAAACTACACATTGAAAGACAGAGACGGTAAAGTCTTGAAAGATTTCTCTGGTGTAGATGCAGACGGACATCCATTTGCAAAACCATCTTATAGCTCTGACGACAACAAAGTTACAATCAACCTGAACGCAAAATTGTCTAACGAAACAGACTATATTTTGGAAGTAGCAGGTGTTCGTGACACTGCTGCCTTGCAAAATACAATGGCGCCATATTCGCAAACATTTACAGCGAAGCAAACAGCCAAATCTGGTATCGTTCGTTCTTGGTTCACAGAAAATGGTTCGGAAGAATCTATCTATGTTCAATTCAAGAGCACAATGAAAACAGATGGCGAAGGCGGCGTATTGGCTAAGGAGAAATATCTCCTGAATGGCAAGGCTGTCACTGACCATACTATTGCTATGGTAAATGGCGATACTGTTCGCATCACTGCGAAAAACGGAAAACTTGGATTCAAAAAAGGTGCAGATGATATCAACACTTTGAATGTATTCCAAGTTAAAGATTCCAATGGGGATTACGTAAAAGGCGACTTGCCAAACAACCCTTACACATTGGAATATACAGGTAAAACAAAGGAGAAATTCTCCGATAAGATTGCTCTTGGGGAAATTAAGGCTGTTTCCCGCGAGGAAGTTACTGTTGAATTCCTCGGCAAAATCAGCAATGTGAATTTGGATGATTTCTGGGTTTCGATTGATAATAAAGGGAAATATCCTGCTAGCAACTACGAATTAAGTAATGATGGTACCCTTCTTACACTGAAATTCGAAGGTAGCGGTTATATCCTGCCAACTAATTTGAACCAAGCAAAACTGCACATTGCTGAAGGTGCTACAACTTCCGACATTTTGAATGTACGCATTCAACCAACTGTGGAAGATGGCAAAAACGTTGGTAAGCTTATCAATAATACCAATGTAAGACCAGAAGTTAACAGAGGTTCTCTAACTGTCACTGCTACTGGTGCAACTTATGAAGCGAAAATCCGCTTGAATGATGAGATTGTACTCAACAGTAAATATAACGAAACAGAAGCAGTTGCTCCATTTACTGTAACAGTTAACGACAACAAAGAGAAAAAAGCAGAAAAGGTTTCAGCGAACTCCATCATTGATACTGACGGTATCCGTAAATTGGTCGTTAGATTCACGTTGGAAAACAAAGCAATTCTTGAAAAAGATGATATTGTAACTCTTTCCATGAGTGACGAGACAAACAAAGTTCTCGAATACTTCAAGCTTGGAGACCTTACTTTGCAAGGTTTCACAGCAACAACAACATTTAAAGCTGAGTAATAGCAGCTTAAAGAAAGCCCTTCGGGGCTTTCTTTTTTTATACAAAGCTTACAACAATGTAACCCAGCAAATCGCGCGAAAAGCGAAACTTTCGCCTTCCCCCAAGCGTTATAATACATAGAAGAAACTTTCGATATAGGAGGAAGCAGATTGAATAAGAAAAAAACGATAGCGGCCGTACTTTCGCTGTCTTTAGCCTTAGGCACATTCACAGTCGTAGCTCCAGAAGTTCAGGCAGCTCCAAAGGCCTCCGACAAACAGACTCAAACAAAGACAACAACCAAGACACCTGTCGTGAAAACTTTGGACAAGTTGAGTTCAATCAAACTTACAGGCAAAAGTTCCGTGAAATTAACCGATGTAAACATGTATCGGCAGGATGAAAGCAATGTATTGTCATATACGCTGACGTACACGAACAATGAAGCTCGGAGTATTCCCCTTATTGATTATTGGACCAAGGTACGCACGAAGAGCGGCACTGTTTACTCCAGCAATTTGACAGATGCCGACAAAGATAAGAAGGTCATTCCGGCTCAATCACAGCTAAGTGTTACATACTATGCAAAAGTGGCTAAACATTTAACGGTTCACGATTTGAATTATGACATCATTAAATGGGATTTTAGCCGATCTAATTTTGAAAATCGTATAGGATCGTTCCAAATTCCAACCGGTATAACAACTTCAACCGTTTCTGGAGGAACTCGCACGGTACGGATGAATGATGTTCCGATTAAGACTAGCGTTGATCGGGTTAATGTTTTTCCTTCTGATGAATATCACTATGTTAACGTAGCTGTCAATGTGCTAAATGCCGGTGTTAAAATGCTGGAGAACCCTGCTTACAAATATGCAGTGAAGACGACTAACGGCAGCAGCTATATTTTAGTTCCAGATGGAAGCAGCAAAGACTATAAGCTTCAACCTGAAGAGAAGAAAACATTGAACTTTATGACGACCATTCCGAAAAGTGTAAATGTTGACAAGCTTGAACTTCAAGTGCTTCAGGAACAAGCGCCAGCCAAAGAAAATGAGGCGGGTAAAATCAATTTAGCTGTCGGCACATTTGCGCTTCCGAAAGCGAGTGATGGAAACTCAGGTGTACCAGCCAACAAAGACAAAGTCATTACGATTAATGATGCAAAAGTGAGCACGAAAATAACGACGGGTTGGGTAAACCAAAGCTATTTCCAGAACGACATTACATTGACATTTATGTTCGAGAACTTATCCAACAAACCAGTAACCGTTCCAAAATATGGATTTGAGCTCCATGGCCCGAAAGGCTTTTCAACTCCGATTCCAACGAAGTCGTTGGAAAGCTTGACGTTGAAGCCAATGGAAAAGCGGCCAATTACGTTGAATGCATCAATCTCTACAGATATCGGTACGAATCAATTAAAATTGCATATGAATCGGCCTGGGGATACGGGAGAAAAAGACGCGAAAGATACTGTTCCAAATGCATTTAAGTATCCGGAAGGTATTTACAATGTTCCTGAGTTGCAGTCAATGCAAAATAAAACAGGCAGCGAGTATAACGTTCAACATAGCAAAGGAAACTTAGGAATTACGATTGATTCGCTCCAACGTTTGCCTTGGACAGATGGAAATATCGTTTCGGCCAAAATGACAATTAGAAATAAAGAGTCGAAATCAATCCAGTTGCCTGCACTTGAAGGTGTATTTAAAATTGATGCTGCAGAATCTGGTGGTAAAACGCAAGTCGTGACTTCTAATGGTGCGCTTATCATCGGTCCGAAAGAAGAGATAAATGTGTACGTTGTTACGAAGCTTCCTTCGAACCTTGATTTCACGCAGATTCAAATTGCTCTGCTTGAGAAAATTGGGGAGTCCGACAGTGCACAGCTTATTCAATTTACTAATATTGGTAGTTTACCAGAATTACCTGTAATTGAATATGGTTCCTACTTCAATCTTGAAACGGAAGGCCGAAAGGCAGAGATTATGGCTCGGAAATCGAAGGTGTATGCTGGAAATTCCGATCAAATCGTTTATACGGATCTTGAAATGAAGAGTCGCGAAGGGCTGCAAGCGACGTTGTCGCAAATGGTCGGTTACTATCGAACATCAGACGGGCGCTATTATAAAGCCACTATCGCGCAGATCGACCGGCCGACCAGTCCAGAAGGCAAGAACGTTGTGACGGCATGGGCTAAGTTGCCAAGCTCTGTCAATACGAAAGATATGCAGCTCGTATTGGGTGAAGGCATTAAAGAGAACAAGCTGACGGCACCGAAGGAAGAGTCAGACGGTTACGTTAACGCGGTAGCGATGAACTTAGAAATCGGTCAACCATCGCTCAAACGGTACTTCGATAATTTGGACTTCTTCCCGTATACGTTAACGATTAACGATTTCTATGCAACGATTAACAATTCTGCCATGCAAATTGACTTCAACTATGAGTTGAAGAAGGATATGCAGTATGATATGGGCGAATATGGTCACAAAGTTGTAGTGGAAATTACGGATGCAAGCAACCGCAGATTTGAGAAAGAAATAGACATTGATAAAGATGGCGGATTTAAAGTCGGGAAAAACTTGAGTTATACGGCAAGCTTCTCCGATGCGCTCTTTGAGAGAATTCAAAACGGCGGTTATCAAGTCTCCATCTACGATTCTTTCCAAGGCGAGAAAGTCAAGCTTGCAAGCTATGGCAGCGCCTATAACATCAGAAACGCTCGTACGTCAGATTAATTTTCGTCGCGGCGTGCAACTAACCCCCTCTATAATGAGGGGGTTTTTGGCAAGGGGCACAACATTTCCTTCGGGTCGTTCCGGCTGACTGCGGCACACTATACCTAAAGAACGCAAACCTGAAGGAGGAGCTTTATCGTGAGTAAAAAAACGTTAGTTCCAGCGAGCAAAGATGCCTTATACAGTCTTAAATATGAAATTGCGGCCGAGTTAGGCTTGCCGGTCGCTCAGCATGGTGTGCACATTGGCATGAATACCGAATTTGCAGGGGAGTTGGGCAGCATGCCAGTGCAACAGACGACCAACAATGATGATTGGGGGCATCTGACGTCACGTGATGCCGGTTCCGTTGGCGGTGAAATTACGAAACGCTTGGTCATGCAGGCTTTGCAGAAAAAATAGGAAGTCCAACTTCCATTTGATTCATTGACAGGACCGGACAAATACAGTAATATGATTTTTCGAAGGCTGGTATACAACCTTTTCCATTGTGGAAAAGGTTACTTTTTTGTTTAGGCTGCTCGCGGGAGAGCATATTAAAGGTTAGGAGGTCGAGTCCTATGTCATTGAAAGGACGCCACTTGTTCACATCCGAGTCCGTTACAGAAGGACACCCGGATAAAATATGCGACCAAATTTCGGACGCGGTGTTGGACGCCTTTTTGGCCAATGACCCGTATGCTCGGGTCGCGTGTGAAGTATCCGTAGCTACAGGCTTGGTTCTGGTTATCGGAGAAATTAGCACGAAAGCGGATTATGTTGATATTCCGTCTATCGTACGCAATACCATTAAAGATATTGGTTATACGCGCGCGAAGTATGGATTTGACTATAACACCTGCGCGGTGTTGACCTCGCTTAACGAACAGTCTCCTGATATTGCGCAAGGGGTTAACGCAGCCATTGAAACGCGCACAGAAGATATGAAGCAAGAGACAGAAAACATTGGTGCGGGTGACCAAGGTTTAATGTTCGGCTTTGCGACAAATGAAACACCTGAACTGATGCCGCTTCCAATTGCTCTGTCTCACCGTATTGCGCGCCGCTTGTCGGAAATGCGTAAAGACGGCACATTGCCTTATCTCCGTCCGGATGGTAAGACGCAAGTGACGATCGAATATATGGATGGTAAACCGGTTCGTGTCGATACAATTGTAGTATCTACTCAACATGCCGAAGATACTTCGCTCGAACAGATTCAACAAGATATTAGAGAGCATGTCATTACACCGGTTGTTCCAAGTGAATGGTTGGATGAGAAGACGAAGTATTTCATTAATCCGACAGGACGCTTCGTTATCGGGGGACCGCAAGGCGATGCCGGTCTGACAGGCCGTAAAATCATCGTGGATACCTATGGCGGTTATGCACGTCACGGCGGCGGCGCATTCTCCGGTAAGGATCCAACGAAGGTAGACCGTTCAGCAGCTTATGCAGCGCGTTATGTGGCGAAAAATATCGTAGCTGCCGGCTTGGCCGACAAATGCGAAATTCAATTGGCCTATGCTATTGGCGTAGCAAACCCGGTATCCATCAGCGTAGATACGTATGGTACAGGGAAGGTGGACCAAGACAAATTAGTGGAACTCATTCAAAATAACTTCGACCTGCGTCCAACAGGAATCATTAAAATGCTCGACCTGCGTCGTCCGATATACAAGCAGACGGCAGCATACGGACATTTCGGCCGCAACGATCTTGATTTGCCTTGGGAACGTACGGATAAAGCAGATTCGCTGCGTGAGCAAGCTGGAGTAAAATAAAGCGTAATGATGGACCTTTTCTCGTAGTATGCGAGGAGAGGTCTATTTTGTTTTTATCCGATTAAACTATCTCTTCTAAAAAAACGGTCCCTTCTTGCCGACAAATAGAGTAGAACTGTCTTATCGGAAGGAAAGGAGCATTCTTCATGAAAAAATGGCTTTCCGCCCTGCTCGCAATCGTTCTCACCCTGGGAGCGTTCGGATGGGGGCCAGTCATTGCGGAAGCAAGTACTTCTGCAAATGATACAGCACTAGCAATTATCGCGACGACACCGACAAATGGACAGTCTGGTGTTTCGGCAAACCCTGCTGTCAGTTTTACATTTAACCAAAATGTAAAGATAGTAAATGGAAATGTGACTGTAACGCAGCAAGGAACGGGCAACAAGCAAATATTCAATAAAGATGGAGGAAACGGCATTGGCAAGGTGGTGTCCACCGACTTGCAGACCTACCAATTAGAGGGCTTGCAGCCCTTGCAGCTAGGCGCCACTTATGAAGTATCGGTAGATCCTCTGCTTTTCATCAGTGAGGGCACGAACGAATTTTATAATGGCATGAAGTGGTCATTTACCGTAAAGCCGCAACCTGGCATTGAACGGGTATTACCCCAACAGGGAGTTGCTTCGGTTAATCCAAAGCTGGAAATATCATTTAAGCAACCGGTACAAGCTGGGACGGGGAGCATTCGTATTATTCGTTATAGTAATAACAGTGTGTTAGCCCCAATTCCGGCAAAGAGCTTCACGCTTGATCCAACAGGTCTAGTTGCCAGCTATCAGTTGAACGAGTCTCTTGAAGCCGGTACTGCTTATTATGTGACGGTTGATCCGGAATCTTTTAAAGATGCCGAAGGGACTCCGGTAGAAGGATTCACGTCGGCAGACCGTTGGTACTTCGAAACGGAGCGCGGAGCGGATACGACACCACCTGTTATTCAGAGCCGGGTGCCTGAGCGAAATGCAGTATCACCGTTGCAATCCAAGATAGAAATGACATTTAATAAGCCTGTCTTTCAAGGGAAAGGGGACATTCTTGTTAAGTCAGACGGCAAACCGGATGTGCGTATTCCGGTAACGTCAGCTATCGTAGGCGGGGGCACGGCAGTAATCAAGTCCGTAAACACACTCACCTTTGAGCAGAACCGCACGTATACCGTAACCGTGCCTGAGGGAGCATTCCGCGATCAGGCCGGCAACTTAATGAAGGAAGATACATGGTCTTTCCGCGCTCAAACTATAGACACATCAGCACCGACGATCTCATCTTATGATCCGTACGTAGGCAGTACTGGGGTATCTACGTCTAAGACATTGACTGCCACATTCAACAAACCGATTGCCTATTCAGGTACGGGTGTGGAGCTTCGCCGTCAAAATCAAACGACGAGTGAAAAAATCAATGTTTCTACATCCGGTAGAGAGCTGAGAATTACACCCGCTTCCAGACTGCAGGACAATATGGTTTATACGGTCAACATTGCCAGAGGGGCCGTTAAAGATTCATCCGGCAATGAGTTTGCTGGCGCGTCTAACTGGACGTTCTCAACATCGGCCACAGACCGCACTGCACCGGCGGTTGAAAGTGTCAAGATGTATAGCAACACGCTGATTGAGATTCGTTATAACAAGTCGCTGGATTCGAGTGTTAATCCATCGTCTAGTGAATTTACGGTTACGGTTAACAACGGGGAGCGGAAAGTGAATAGCGCCTCAGTATCGGGCAATAGCGTATACGTTTCGCTCGTAAGCGGGGTCGCTGTCGGTCAGGACGTCAAAATCAGTTATGCCGCACGATTCCGTATGGTACGCGACACGTATGGCAATGCGGCGCCTTCGTTCGGCAGTCGTGTAGTGGAAAATAAAGTGGATTCGTCCCTGTCCAAAATCCGTGAAGCATCGATCTATAGCGATAAAATGTATATTTACTTCACTGATAATTTGAAAGACGTATCTTCTTATGCAGGCAGCCAATTTACCGTTACGTATGATGGCTCTTCGGTCGGTATCGATAAAATATCAAACAGCGGCAACGTGTTGTACCTGACCATGAACCGAACGGTATCAAATGGTGAAGTGGTCAAAATAAGCTACACTCCGGGCAGCTACCCGCTAGAGGATAGAAACGGAAGCAAAATCGGAGCGTTTGAAGGCGAATTCGTACGCAACTCGTACGATACGAAGCCGCCGGAGTTGACGGAAACGAATGTCATCAGCAACAAGCTAACCTTGATATACAATAAAGCGTTGGATAAGAACAGCGTTCCGCTGAACAACCATTTTTCAGTTCTCGTTAACGATAAGCCTAGATATGTAACAAAGGTGGAAATTAAAGCTAACCGGGTAGAGCTGACATTGCAATCTGCCGTGGCTACGAGTGATACGGTTACCGTGTCCTATGTAAGAGGATACCCAGCGCTGCGCGACTTGAACGGCAACTTGGCGTCCAATGTGAACCTTGCTGAGGCTGGCAACGTCACCGACAGTGAAACGCCTGTGGTACAGTCGGCAACATGGAGCTCACCTTCTGTCGTGTTAACGTTTAATAAGAAGCTGGAGAGCATGCAGGCGTCCTCTTACAGTCAGTTCTATGTCCGAGCAGGGAATCAACTGCTGTCCGTCAAACAGGTGACGGTAAAAGACACTAAGGTTACGATTGAGCTCTTGAATCCACCAGCGCAGACAGACGCGCTGACTGTGTCCTACAATACGAGTTCTAAGCCGATAAAATCGACATCGGGCGTTGAAATTAAAACGTTCAGCAATATGAATGTCTCAGTCGGCCTGGAAGAGTTGGCAGGCGCCAACTTCGTCAAAGTGGCAACGGACACTTCATTTATCGATTCCATGATCGTGTTATTAGACGACGTGGCGCAGAAGTCTTCGGATAGAACGAGCAGCGGTCAAGTGGTCAATCGCTACACACTGGACCAGAACAAGCTGAAGACGGCGTTTCAGTTCCTGTCGAGCTCATCTGGTACTGATAAGCAGTTGATGTACGAAGTGCCTTCAAGCGAGTCTGCAGCTCGCGTGGCGGTTCCGTTGAGCGCGTTCGACTCGGCTTATATTAGTAAAGATCCGGTGATGTTCGCAATCAAGTACGGGAATACCTTGTACGGCATCAATATTAGCAGGGACAGCATCATTCAAGTGGTGCAGAACATTAAAGGCTCTCTTGCTAATTCATCGCTATTAATTGAAATAGAGCCTGCCCAGTCGCAGGGGACCAATATTCAAAATACGTTGGGCCGTACCCAATCGACAGCCCTTGTGCAAGGACATCGCTTTACGATATTCGGTTATACTGGCGGCAACCAGTTAAACGGTATGACCGAAGTGAAGATGGATGCAGTTATTAAAATGAGAACGTCGGATTCTGTGACGGCGGGAAGAACAGCCATTGTGGAGTATCAGGCAAAGGATAATCAATTGTCCTATGTACCCACGAAGCTAACCCGTTCCGGTGTAGTCACTGTCGCTGAGGTGCGTGCGAAGCAGAGCATGCTGGCTGTGTTTGCGATTGGGAACAAGGTGTATATTGATATTCCGGGGCATTGGGCACAAGCCGATATGACGGCGCTCACCGCCAAAATGATTATGGATGGCCGAGGAAGCACCAAGTTCGAGCCAAACAAGCCGATTACACGTCAAGAATTTGCAGTATCCATTTCAAGAGCACTTGGATTGGAGCCGAGTGAAGAGTCGGCAAAGAGATTCCGGGACATCAACAGCTCGACATTGGATGGAACATACGTTGGAGCGGCTGTGAAGGCCGGAATTATAACCGGATTCCCAGATGGCACCTTCAAGCCGGACGATAGCATCACTCGTGAGCAGATTACGCTCATGATGGTGCGCGCTGCCCAAGCTGCCGGTCACCGTCTGCCGAACTCCTCGACAACCGTGCTGAGCATGTTCAAGGATAGCAAGCAAATTACGAGCCTAGGCGCCCCGACTGTAGCTCAAGCCGTACAAGCTGGTCTTATCCAAGGTGTATCGAAAGATAAGTTCCAGCCAAAAGGATCGGCAACGAGAGCGCAAGCGGCTGTTCTGCTGAGACGTCTTTTAAGCACAATTGACTATATAACTTTAGAGTTCTAATATTTTTTAGCAATATAGTAGATTTCTCTTACTATTAATTTCAGCCCTATCCGTTGTCTATCTGACACAAGGATGGGGCTTTTTGTCATTCTATGACCCGGGAAATATACGAATTGGTAACAAAACCGCAACTTTTTGTCGATTTTAATAGTCTATATATTAGAAGAGTTGAATAAATGGGGAATCGATACATATCAGTCATCATCTATTAGCTGGGAAATGGGAGAGTTGGATATGATGAAGTCACCTGCATCCGCCATACGGATGCCTAAGGGTCGTTGGGGAACGAAAGCGGCAGTCGTTGTGCTGTCGGGAGCGCTGCTGATTCAACCGCTTGCGGGTTGGGGAACTTATGTTTATGCAGATGGATCGAGTGGGACAGTGAGCAACGCATCTATCAATCAATTGCAGAAGCTGAGCGAAGAAATTATTACTTCAGGCGCGAGACTCGTAAAATATCAATATGCGACCAAGCGCGGCAGCAAGACATACAAAACGTTGATCAATGTCATTGAAGCGGATTTGCAAAATCAATATTTGAAGCTGGATGTTATGACGGGCCAGAATGGGAAAACGGCGGCAAGCCAGCCCGTGACGAAAATGACGAAAGATACCGGAGCTGTCGCAGGGGTGAACGGGGACTATTGGATGATGGGCTCGGACCGCGTTCCGATGGGAGGCTCCATTTCCAATGGGGTCCTTATTACAAGCCCGGCGGAGCTGCAAGGAATGTACGCGTTTGCTGTATCGAAGGATGGCAAGCCTAGCATCGGGCAATATCGCTTCGAGGGGAGTATCACTGCTTCCGACGGCGAGACCTTTCCACTCTCTGGCATCAACAAGATGAAGTATGACAAAGAGCCTGGCAAAGTCCATAGCCATACGAATGCGATGTATATTTATACAAGCGCTTGGAAAGGGACAAAGCGGCCGAATGACACCACATCGACACCTACGGAGGTATTGGTCCGCGATGGAGTCATAGAGCAAATATCCGAGATGGCGCCGCTTCCGATAGACGTGCCGGAGGATGGGTACATTTTACGCGCTCATGGAAAGGCAGCTGAGTTCATCCGGCAACATATGCAGGTAGGAGCACCTGTTCAGTCCGACTATCGTCTTGTCTCCCAGTCTTCGGGACAGGCTGTCGACCCGTCATCCTTCCAGATGATGATAAGCGGTCATACGCTGCTTGTGGAGAATGGGAAGGCATCGGCCTTTACACGGGATACGAGCGGGATTAGCGGCAGCTCGGTGACGGCGAGAACGGCGGTAGGCTATTCCAAGGATGGACGCTACGCCTATATTGTAACCGCGGAATCCAATAGCGTAAGCTCAGGGCTCACACTGAAGGAGTTCCAGCAAGCACTCTTGCAGGTGGGCGCATGGAAAGCGGTGAATCTGGATGGCGGCGGCTCCACGACGATGGCCGACCGGCCGCTCGGAGAGACCGAAACGAAGCTTACGCACGAAACGAAGGAAGGCGGCAACAACATCCGCTCCGTCGTGAACGGCCTGGGCGTCTATACAACGGCCCCTAAAGGTCAAGTGAAGGGCATGACGCTGCGCGGAGAGAAAACGTTGTTTATCGGGCAACGTGCTACGTTCAGCATGAAGGGCTACGATGAATACTACAACCCGGTAGTTGATTTTACCGGCGTGGATATAAAGTGGAGCGCGTCTGATGATAAGCTGAAGTGGGACGGAGATGCGTTCGTAGCCAATAAATCGGGAAAAACACAAGTCGTGGCAGCATCCGGCGGAGCGAAAGCGACCGAGGAAGTCGAGATAATCGGCGCCGATCAAATCGCTGAAATGCGCATCGCAACGTCTTCTGCTCCATTGAGCGAAGGCTCCAATATTAAGCTTCCTGTGAAGATCACGCTGCAGGACGGCCGGAATTACACGTTGCCAGCCTCGTCCGTGAAATGGGAAATGAGCGGCTTCAAAGGTACGGTGCAAGAGGGCAGCCTTCACGTCGATTCAGTGCCGGAAGGCACGAAGATTGGGTATGCCATAGCAAGCTATGATGGGTTGCGCACGATGATTCCGCTGACGGTTGGGGCAGAGAAGCTGTTTGAAGACTTTAATGCCGTTAACTATCCAGTCTCTTTCTCTGGATTGCCGAGTGGGACGACGACTGGAAAGGTTGCTGTTGAAGGAAGCATCGGCGATCGCTCAGCGAATGACAAAGCGTTGAAGCTCGCGTATGACATGACGTCAGGCACGGGCAACAAGTTTGCCTATGCGGAATTGAACGGCTCTACAGGAATCGAGCTGCCGAGCGGTACGAGCGGCATGAAGCTCGACGTGTACGGCGATAAGAGCTTTAACAATCTGCGGATGGAAATCCATGATGCGAACAAGAAAATTCATTATGTCAATGTGCAGGAATCAATCAACTGGGAAGGCTGGAAGACGCTAGAGGTCAACCTTTCTTCCGAGAACATTGCTTACCCGGCGAAGCTGAAGCGTCTCTATCTCGTGAATTTCGCCGATGGGCAGGATGAGCGCGCTCCGCAAGGGATGATCGCGATTGACAACTTGAGAGCGCAGCTGCCGGCTGGGTCGTCTTCGATACTAAGCAATGCAGCGATGGATCTGACGGTGAACAGCAAGTCGGCGAAGATTAACGGCGAGACGAAGAGTCTTGACGTTGCTCCTATGGTCCTAAATAGCTCGACATACGTGCCGGTCCGCGTCATCCTGGATGCGTTCGGTGGAGAAACGAAATGGGACGGAGCCTCCCAAAGGGTCACCATCCTGCGCGGGGACCGCTTTCTAGAAATGAATGTCAATCAGAAAACTTTTAATCAGAATGGCAAACGGCTTACGTCGGATGTCGCACCTGTTGTCCGCAACAATCGAACTTTAGTCCCGCTGCGGCTCGTATCGGAACAATTAGGCCTAACTGTAAAATGGGAACAAAAAACGAAGTCCATTACCATACGTTGATGTGTTATGATAAAGGGTGAATATCCTTTCATCCTTTACGACAAGGAGACGGAATGTAAGTGGAGAATCAAGTCGATGTGATTGACCGCGTAATTAAAAATGCAGTGAAAGTAATGGAAGATAGCAAGTATCAAATATATGAGATTTTGGACTCGTCACGCCATGAAGCCATTAACATGTGTAATGAGCTTCAAGAGGTGATGGACCAGACGGCGGAAATATGTGATAAAGTGGACGAGCTGGAACGAAACTATCGTCTGGCTCGTTTGCGTTTGACTGATGTCAGCCGTGACTTCGTACGCTATACGGAAGACGATATTAAGCAGGCTTATGAGAAGGCGACCCAGCTGCAGTTGGAACTTATGATTTATCGGGAGAAAGAGGGCTATCTCAAAACACGGAGAGATGATCTGCAAAAGCGTATGCGATCCGTTGAAGGTTCAATTGAACGGGCGGAAACGATCGGATCTCAGATGAGTGTCGCCCTCGAATACTTGTCGGGAGATTTGAGTCAGGTCACTCGTATTTTAGAGTCGGCCAAGAATCGGCAGCTGCTCGGTTTGAAGATCATTTTGGCCCAAGAAGAAGAGCGGAAGCGCATCGCGAGAGAAATTCACGACGGACCAGCCCAGTCTCTGGCGCATCTAGTGCTTAGGACGGAAATTGTAGAAAGAATGCTGTTGAAGCAGGATTTTGAACTGGTGAAGAACGAAATAGTAGATTTGAAATCTCAGGTTCGTTTCGGTCTGGAGGAAATACGCAAAGTTATTTTCAACTTGCGTCCGATGGCTTTGGATGATTTGGGGCTCGTGCCGACACTGCGCAAATTCATTCATGATTACGAAGAGAAGCACAGAATTAAGACGTCTTTCGAAATTAGAGGACTGGAACGGCGTCTGAAATCGGAAATGGAAGCCGCCATTTACCGACTAGTGCAGGAGGCGTTCACGAATGCAGCGAAGCATGGGCATCCATCTCATGTGACGTGCGAATTGGCCTATGACGAGAACGAGGTTCGACTTGTCATTCGAGATAATGGATTTGGATTCAAGGTGGAAGCTCTGGAGACGAAATCAAAAGAGCATATGCACTTCGGAGTGCTAGGCATGAAAGAACGCGTGGAATTGCTCGAAGGTCATATGGACATTCATTCAGCCGAGAACCGCGGGACTCGAATCGTGATTCAAATTCCGACGAATGTGGAGAAGAGAGAGGAGTAAACCTATGGAGAATCGTAATATGGGAAGATCACAGATTAAAGTACTCCTTGCTGACGATCACCAGCTGTTTCGTGAAGGACTGAAACGAATTTTAAATATGGAAGAGGATTTGGAAGTTATCGGGGAATGCGGTGACGGCATTCAAGTCGTCGAATTTTGCAATCAGGAGATACCGGATGTCGTGTTAATGGATATTAACATGCCGGTGGAGAACGGGGTAGTGACTACCGAGCGACTTCGTGATATTTTCCCCGACGTGAAGGTAATCATCCTATCCATACATGATGATGAGAGCTATGTATTCGAGACGCTGCGCAAAGGGGCTTCAGGTTACCTGCTGAAGGATATGGAGGCGGAATCGCTCATTAATGCGATACGATCAGTCGTTGGCGGGTATGCTTACATACATCCCAAGGTTACGGGCAAGCTGATTCAACAGCTGCGACGCATGACGTTGCTGGATGGCAGTGGAATCGTAAATAACCAATCCGGCCGGGATTCGGGCGTGAAATTTATTGCCGCGGAAGATAACCCGTTGACGAGACGGGAGGCCGAGGTGCTCCGTTTAATGGCGGAGGGCAAGAGCAATAAGATGATTGGCGAATATTTGTTCATCAGTGAGAAAACGGTGAAAAACCACGTCAGCAGCATCTTGCAGAAGATGGAGGTTGATGACCGGACGCAGGCGGTTATTAACTCCATTAAGAATGGCTGGGTTACGCTGTAACATATTCTAAATTAAAATGCATGTTCAAAAAGTTAACTTTTCAGCACCGAGAAGGTTGCATAAACCCGAAGAAGGAGGAGCGGAATGTAGACAAATCTACATAAGCACCGGATTTCGAGGGTGAGTGCAAGATTCGATGTCGAATCTGCGTCCTGATGCACTTCGTGATCAAAAGGGGACTTTTTGAACGACCTCTATAAAAGGCGACGCATGTCCGTCACCCTGACACCCCTTGCGGCATACACTTGGTAGTAAGGAGGTGGCCGCATGATCGCAATGCTATTATGGATTGTTGGGTGCTACGGGTTGGCGGTAGCGGCCGTTCATCTGGCGCATAAATGGCAGAAGCTGCTGCGTGGTGCCGCACCGGCTCCATGGATGCATGTCGTTATCGTGACTGAAAATGATGAACGCCATATGGAATGGTTGATGCGGGCGTATAGTTGGTATGCATGGCTGAAAGGGCGTCGTTTGCACTTTACCGTTGTCGATTGTGGTTCCACGGATGCAACAATCCATATTGCTGCGCTTGCGGCACAAGGACACGGCGTCAGCTGGCAGGGGCTATACATTCGTCAGGATGAGCTGGAAACGGTTCTTATGGATTTACAGCAGCGGCAAGCAGCAGAGGAAACATTGATTGTCGTTCAACCGCGTCGAAAAGAAGATTGGACGAAAGTTCCCTTTGTGACTGGCAATGCGATGTAGACGGTGGTGGCGCCGATGGATTCGGCGATGCTGCGCATGCCTTAGACATCGCTAGTCCTGTTCGCACCTGCACATCATCTGTCTAGTTTTCAAAGGGTATCTATGAGTCACGATTCTTGTGAACGGATACATCGAGGACATCTTTTTGCAGATTTTTGTAATAATGGGTTGCCAGAAAGGGCGGAATCGTATACAATTTTATACAAATACGATAGGCGCTGAGCATGAAGCACATGCCATTCCGATTAACGGATGGGGTGTGCTTTTTTTGATCTCGTGGACCAGACAACGTGAACAGGCCGACATCACCACTGTATGCTTCAGGAAAGCGCCGTGCGAATGAAGGAGAGAAAGAGGATGCAGGTAAGAATCTATGCCGTGCGAACGGAGTGCGGGTGGAACACAGGTATGACTCTGGATTGGCGCGTGGATGCAAGCTATTGGTTGTCAGAGGATGGGCGCAAGGCGAATGGAACGAAGCTTGTAATACTGCAGCAGGCTGTCTCGATTCAGGTTGGCTTGTCGGTACTCGAACAGTTCTTGTTCGTAGAAGAAATGGATGAATGGGGAAAGCGGAAATGGGCTCAATATTTTGCCGAATTGCTTATACCGCATCGCGAGACGTTGGAAGAAAGTGCGCAGCTGCTGCTGGCGGAAGAACATCTGGATGTGCTAATTGTCGAGCCGCCGCATTCCGAGCCTACCTCGAACACGTACGTTAAGGAGCATCGAGATCAAGGATACTTGGTTGCCGAACGTGCGGCCATCTATATGGGAGAAGAAGAGCGTGCTATAGGCAACATCACCGATGTGCACAGACAGCAACAAGAGGAAAGAACAGGGGCGCAGCGCGCTCCTCTTTCTTTGTATGCGGATTCGCGGCAACTTGCAGATATGATGTGCGGGCGATTGCTGTTGGACGAGGAAATCGTTCAGCTTCTTCGTCACAAAGGGTGGGAGCGACTCGTTCCGATGAGACATGTGCTCATTCAATTTGGTTGGCTGCAAGGATGGTTGGAGGTACGTTCCGGCATTCAATGGAGTCGGGAAAGTGATGCTCATGAGCGAAAGAGGAGGAAAGGGATATGGTGGCTGAGTACATCATCACTGTGGCCGTTCAAAGATAAATCCACGGCAGCCTATTGCGGTCGATGTGGGAGTACAGATGGGTTAAATGCTTCTTCCTGCGCATCGTGCGGCTCCAAGCGATGTCTGACGTGCACACAATGCTTGAATCTCGGTCGCAGCCGCTCCTGCGCGCTGCTCATTAGAGGCGTATTACAGCAGGAAGCGAACAGCCGTCAGCAAGCAGAGCCTGTCGAAGAGAGACTAAAAAAATGGAGCTTGGCCCCGGCGCAAGAAGCGGCGAGTACACAGGCCTTGCAGTACATTCAGACACTCCGGGAGAAGGTGCGGCGTAATCGGAGAGACAAGTTACTACAGGGGAAAGGAGCGTTCTTGCTGTGGGCGGTGACAGGGGCGGGGAAGACAGAAATGATATTTCCACTGATCGAGGATACGCTGCTGCACGGCGGACGAGTGCTTGTAGCGACGCCACGGCGTGATGTGGTGTTGGAGTTGAAGCCCCGCATTGAGAAAGCATTTCCCGTTCAGAAGGTGGTCACCCTTTATGGCGGCAGTCCTGAGCGTTGGAACGAAGGCATGCTCACACTTGCGACTACGCATCAGCTGCTTCGCTTCGCAGAAGCTTTTGAGCTCGTCATTATTGATGAACTCGATGCGTTTCCGTATCACAACGATCCCATGCTCCATCGGGCTGCGAATCGGGTATGCCGTCCAGGAGGCGTGTTCGTCTATTTGTCTGCCACGCCTCCGGAATCGATGCAGCGGGACGTAAGGCGCGGGAGAATGGCTCATGCCAAGGTTCCGGTCCGATTCCACCGTCATCCGCTGCCTGTGCCAGCTCACATTACGATGCCTGCTGTCGAACAGTGCCTCACTCGCCGTTCGCTGCCTGCTCCGTTGATGAAGCGATTGATGCATTCAGTCGAGCGGGGAGCCCAAGTGTTCATCTTCGTCGCCCGGATTCGTCAGGTTGAACCGATGGTCCGATTATTGAGCAACCAGTTGCCTGGAATCCCTGTAGGCGGCACTTCTGCGGTGGATGAACTGAGAAGTGATAAGGTGATGCGATTTCGGGAACGGAACATTCGCGTGTTAGTGACGACGACCATTTTGGAGCGGGGAGTGACGGTGCCGAAGAGCGACGTTTATATTTTGGATGCGCATGACCGCCTCTTCGATGCCTCGTCGCTTGTTCAGATGGCAGGCAGGGCAGGTCGATCGAAGGATGATCCCGCAGGTAGCGTCGTATTCGGTTCGGCCCAATGGAATGAGGCGCAGCGGAAAGCCGTGTATCAGATTCGTGAAATGAACCGGATCGCAAGGCGAAATGGCTACTTGCTGCCTGATGAGGAGAGGAGGAAGCAGGTTGGTTAGCTTGCCGCAATGGGGCGAGTGGATGGAGAAGGCCTATGGGAGATTGCTGCAGCCGCGAGTGAGCGCTTGTTTCGTCTGTAACAACAAAATAAGCGGTCCGTCGTCTTCTACGACTACAATGGAACCGCGCGCGAGCAGGCTGATGCAATTGCTGTGCTTAAAATGCATTGCGACAATCCCGTGGATTCAGGCTCTCGGCTGTCCTTCATGCGGACGCAGCATTCGCTGCACCGACTGCATGCGGCATCCGCTTCCGAAGGACGGGTTATCCGCCAATCGCAGCGTCGTGCAATATGATGAGCAGATGAGGCAGTGGCTGGCCGAATACAAGTTCAGAGGGGACATCCGTTATGAGCGTGTTATGGCGAATATGATGATATCGTCGTATAGTCTGCTGTTCGAATCGGTGTGGACTAGGCGCTCGAGAGTACGGAGACCACGACTGCTTTTGGACGCTGGGGATAGTCTACTGCCGGACCTCATCACCTATGTTCCCACCAGTGAGGCGCGTCTGCGCGCACGCGGGTTCAATCAAGCGGAGCAGTTGGCGCTAGAGTTAGGTCGAGCCTGGAAGATTCCGGTCCTACCACTGCTTGCACGGGTACAGGAATCCGAGAAGCAGAGCATGCAGTCGCGTGGCGGGAGGGCGAGTAATATCGCGCACGCTTTTGTCATGAAGGAACAGGCCCGGAACGACTTGATTGCCACCCTGCGAGATCTTCCTGTGGAACGATGGAAGACGCTTAACGAGGTGCGCTTGTTGCTAGTGGACGACGTATATACGACAGGCAGTACGATTCGCGCATGCGCGCGGGAGATTACCGTCTGGAACAAGAAATTTCGCATTCCCATTGCGCTCGCGAGCTATACTTGGGCTCGAGCGTGAACGTATCTAAAAAACTGCTCGTCAACTGTCGATGAATAGGATATGATGAGATCATATGCAGCAAGCATCGAAGGGGGCGAAAGACATGGAATTGAGCAATTGTCCGCGCTGCGGAAGACTGTTTGCGAAGGCGTTCAGAGACCTCTGTCCGGCTTGCTTGAAGGAGATCGAACAGGAATATGAACGCTGCGTTGCTTATTTGCGTGAGAAGCGTCAAGCCGCGATGCAGGAGCTGAGCGAAGAGACGGAAGTAAGCGTGCGGCAGATTACCCAGTTCATTAAGGAAGGCCGCATCTCGGTATATCAAGCACCGAATTTGACGTATGAATGCGAATTATGCGGCAACCCGATTCGGGAAGGTCACATGTGCGAAGTATGCAGAACGAGGTTAATCCGAGATATGAATGAAGCGCGACAAGAGACGAGTGCAACTGTGGAGAAGCCTTCATCCAGTAATCGGGCTTATAAAGTCATTGACACGAAGCGGGAAAGATAGTATAACTTCTTTCAAATAATACTTAATATATCTTGACAATAAGCCGATAATCTTAGTAATGGTTATCGGCTTTTTGATTTTTAATGAGGTGAATCGAGATGAAAATTAATGAGACGCAGCGTCTTGGAGCGATACATACTTATCAGAAGCAGCAGGCAATGAACCGTGCCTCGCAGAAGCCTTCCCGCAAGGATGAGTTGATCATCTCCACGGAAGCGAAGGAAATGCTGGATGCCCAAAATCGCGTACAGGATACAGGGCGCAGCGAGCGACTTGCGGAGTTGAAGCACGCAGTAGCTACTGGCACGTACCATGTAGAATCGGATAAGATTGCGGAAAAACTACTTCCCCTGTTTAAAAAAGACGTCGAATGAGCGGAGGACCAAACGTGAGTGCATCAGCATTAATAGATGTATTGAGTCGAATGGAAACGGTCTATCAGCAGCTTGAAAGCATTGGAGAAGCGAAGACGCAGGTCATTATTCAAAATGATATTAAAGAGCTGGTTCGTCTGTCGAATCAAGAGTCAAAATGGTTGAAAGGCCTTTCCGCTCTGGAAGAAGAAAGGGAAGAAGCTGTATACGCTTTTTTACAAAGTAAAGGAATTAAATCCAAATTGAAGCTCACCTTGACCGAGATTATGAAGCTCGTATTTGATGCTCAAGAACGTACTCAGATGATGGCGGTGCAAGAGAGGATTGCCGCTACACTTCAGCGTTTGAAGCAAGTGAATGATCATAACCAAACGTTAATTGAACAATCATTGCATTTTGTAGAGTATCAATTGAATCTTTTTATAGATTATTCAGAACAGGACATGCTGTATCATCGTCCTGAACAACCAGCCTCGAGCTACAGCAGACCTGGCATGTTGGATACACGTGCTTAGATAGATACAGAAAGGAACGAAGTGAATATGAGATCAACCTTTCACGGGCTAGAAACGAGTAAGCGCTCCTTGTTTGTTCAATCGACGATGATGCAGACATTGGGGCACAATATTGCGAACGCATCAACGGACGGATATACGCGCCAGCGCGTCAACGCTACCGCAACCCGCCCGTTATCGATGCCTGGCATGTTCAATAGCGTGGCGCCGGGACAGCTCGGGACCGGCGTTCAGTATGACAGCATTACCCGCATCAGAGACAGCTTCCTCGACGTCCAATTCCGCAGAGAGAATCAAACGTTAGGCTCCTGGAGCATTGTCGATGATACCATTCGCTCCATTGAAGGCTTTTTCAATGAACCTACCGAAAATGGAATGCGCAGCGTCATGGATAAGTTCTGGAACTCCTGGGAAGTTCTTAACCGGGACCCTTCCTTGCTCAGCGCGCGTGTAGAAGTAGTTGGCGCGGCCACGAACATGACGAACATGATGAAGCATATCGACGAATCGTTGACAAAGCTGGAGAATGACATCAATTCCAGTATTAACATCAAGGTCAATGAAGCGAATGACATCATCAACAACATAGCCAACCTGACTGACATGATCAAGCGTGTGGAAGGCACGGGGGATAATGCCAACGACTTCCGGGATCAGCGCGATCTTCTCATTGATAAGCTTTCAACGATAGTTGACGTTCAAGTGACAGAAGGCGAGCATGGCGACATGACGATTTTGGCAGGTGGCGTCACAGTGGTTGAGAACGCAGAAGCGACACCGATTACCGCCGATATTGCAGCTACCGCCGGTCAACTGCAAGGTTATGCCTTATCGTTGGGGGAAGTAGGGAAAGTTCGCGATCAGATGAATGCGATGGTGCAGACGATGGTTACAGGCAACGTGCAGGTGGAATTGGCTGCGGGATATGTTGCCTCATCTAACCTGGTTACGAAGAGCACCGTCGAGCTGGAGAATGGCATGACGATTCCGCCAGGAGGAACCATTCCGGCAGGGGCGCGCTTGAAGAGTGCCGCTCAAGTTGAAGTGAACGGATTTAACGGCCTGCACTCATTGGGATATTCGCTATCAGATCCCGCCAAATCGGGAATTCCGTTCTTTACGTCCACTGATGGTGGCAACTTCTCCATCTCCAATATTCAAGTGAATCCGGAAATAACGAATGATGTAAGCAAAATAGCGGCTTCGGGCCGATACGATACGGTAAACGGACAAAACGTAACGGTCAAAGGGAACAGTGTTATTGCCCACGCTCTTGCTTCTTTGCGTGATAAAACGTTCAATTATCCAAGTGACATGACGTCGTTATCCACGGGCTCGGTTGACGACTACTATCGCGCTATGATGGGTGACATGGGGACCCGTGCAGCCAATGCAGAACGTAATGTGAAAGTCCAAAACGATATGGTGGATTCAGTCATCTTCCGCCGACAATCAGTAAGTGGTGTATCCTTGGACGAGGAAATGGCGGATATGATCCGATTCCAACATGCATATAATGCTGCTGCCCGCAACATGACGACCGTGGACGAAATGTTGGACAAAGTGATTAACCAAATGGGCGTAGTCGGCCGTTAAGAATAGACAATTGTTATGAATAAGAAAAAGCAAGGAGGAGTTATAAAATGCGTGTAACGAGTTCCATGCAGAACACACAGCTGCTGCACAATTTAAGGTATATGAACAGCAACATGACCGACTTGAATAACAAGCTGTCTTCCGGTCAAAGAATTCACAGACCTGGTGACGATCCGGTTGGAATTGGTTACCAAATGCGTTATGACAGCGAATTGAATCGAAATGATGAGTTCACCATGAACGCTCAGATGGGGACAGGAATGCTGAAAACAATGGACTCATTGATGCAGCAGGCGAGCGATGTCCTCAAGCGGGCGCGGACATTGACGCAGCAAGCATCGACCGGAACCACTCCTGACGATGCGCGCAAGTCGATTCTCGCTGAAATCAAGCAGCTTAAAGAGCAATTGGTGATGATCGGGAACAGTGCTTATAACGGGCGATATTTGTTTAACGGCCAGAAAACGGATACGCCTCCTTACACGAACGATGGATCGGCTACGGAACAAACCGATCAAGGGATATATAAATTGAATGTCAGTCCTGCGGTTACCGTGCCAGTGAGCATCACGGGAGAGTTTATTTTCGGCAGTGCGATCGATACGACGAAGCCGATCGATAAAAGCAATGACAACGTGTTCCAGACGATGGATGACATCGTTAAATCGTTGGAAAATAACGACACTCAAGGATTGCTTTCCAGTTTGGACCGAATTGATGCCTCAGCCGACCGCATCAATACACAATGGTCAGAGATTGGCGCGCGTATGAATCGCTTTGAACTGATGGAAAATCGTTTGGCAGATGACAAAGTGAGTTTGAAAGAACAGCGCAAAGGTGTGGCGGACACGGATATGCCGGCTGGCATTATTGAATTGAAAACGCAGGAAAATGTATTGCAAGCGGCATTGTCGACTGGTGCCCGCATTATGCAGACCTCGCTCATCGACTTTATCCGATAGCGGGTTCTGTGGAAGGATGATGAAGATTGCGGATATCGGATACTATTCGTCAAATCCAGTCTTATGCATTTCGTTATGAACCGGCAGAGTTACATATACAGAACCGTAGTGCCGAAATCGACATGAATTGGGATTCGGTGTGGAACGAGCTGGGGCTGCAGCGGCCATCGGTGGTTGCCCAGGATATAAGTGATTCTGCACGCCAAGCGGCTATGAGTGCAACCGCACAGTATGCCCAAGAAGGCGATAGCCTTGGCAACATTGCGAAGCAGAAGGTTACCTTCGGTCAGATTGCTTTTCAACGGTACATGCAGAAGGGACAGAAAGAAGTTGGCATTTATGCTTTACCTTCCCAAGGAGTATCTATAGATGTGCGGATATATCCACCAGAAATTGAAGTGCAAACGAAAGGTGTTGTCCGAGATTGAAATCGACGAATGAACATGTGACATCAACGGTGATTAATAGCCCAAGTTATGGGGAGCTTCTTCCTCAACCTCATCAAATTTATGAGTTTGTCAAAGGAATGGTCGGCTTTCAGTCGATAGTTTCTTATGCGCTGATGCCTTATGAAGATTCGGTGTTTTATATTTTACACGCATTAGATGAGGAAAGAAGCTTCATATTAATGCCGGCCGAGCATGTTCAGGACTACAGCTTTACAATTGACAAGGTTACAGTCGAGGCTCTGGAAATCGGGCAACCCGAAGATATCGTGACGATGCTTGTTGTCAACATGATTGATGGTTCGATTAGCGTAAACTTGCGGGCCCCAGTGCTCATTTCGCCAAAAACACAGAAAGCGTGCCAATATATTCTTACAGACTCAAACCTTCCCGTTCGTTATTTTATCCAAGGAAGGGGAGATTAGCATGCTCGTTCTGAAACGTAAGATCGGTGAAACTGTAATGATCGGCGATGAAATTGAGGTTCGTGTTCTCGGTGTGGAAGGAGAATATGTAAAGCTGGGATTTTCCGCTCCAAAAAATGTTCAGATTATGCGAAAAGAACTGCATGAGAGCATTGCTGAGGAGAATGCTACAGCTGGGCAAACACTCCTGTCTGATAAAGAGATGGAGAAAATGTTAAAGCAGTTTAAAAAGAAGGACTAAGAGGATTGAACAAACGAAAAGTAAATATGTACATGTTACGAGGTGGATTAGGATGGGAAATGTTCATCGTACAGACACCAACGGATTAGACTTGCAAGTACATCGTGCGACGATACAATCGGTAAGGAATGTGCTCATAAAAGAGTTGCCAGAAGAAAAAGTTGCCTTACAAAAAGGGACTGAAAAGTTTGATTACGAGCATTTGCGGCCTGAGGAGAAACAGGATTTACAGAAAAAAGTGGAAGAACTAAATGAATCAATCGCAAATTCGGGGAAAGAAATTCATTTTAAATATCATGATGATGCGAAAGAGTTATATGTCGAGGTTGTTGATAAGGCGACAAAAGAAGTCATAGCAAGCCTGCCTCCAGAGTTTCTAATCGAATTGTCTGTAAAGATGAAAGAGCTCATAGGCATGTTTTTGGATGAAAAAATCTAATGGAAGGTGGTAGTAACGATGGGATTTAGTATTGGTGGTCTCGCTTCTAATCTGGATACGGGCATGATGATTGAAAAATTAATGATGTTGGAGAAAATCCCGTATAACAATCTGGAGCAGAAGAAAAGCGATTTCTCTGGTTTTCAGTCATATTTTCGGAATTTGAATACCAAGCTGTCTACGCTGCGTGATAAAGCTTCCGATCTAACGTTTAACGCCAGCTTTAAGCTGACATCGACCAAAAGCTCGGATGAGCAAGCCGTGAAAGCGGTCGGTTCCGATAATGCCGTAACCGGCAACTATCAGGTTACGGTAGATAAGTTGGCGAAGTCGCATGTTATTAAAGCAAATGAATTCAGTGAAAAGGGCGATTCCAGCGCACTCGAAAACGAGACGATTTCCCTTACTCAGCCAGATGGGAGTAAGGTTGACGTTACGCTGAAAGGGAAGACGTATGGGGAAATGCTGGAGAACCTTAAAAACGATATCAATAAAAACAGCAAAACAGTCTCCGCATCCTTGGTAGAGACATCTCCGGGAAACAAAACCTTGGTCCTCACTTCGGTGAAAACGGGCGTTGAAAATAAGTTCCATACAGGCGGAGGATCCTCCGGAATCGGTATCACTGGCAGTGGCAACATCTTGAACGACCTAGGCCTAGTGTCCGGCGGCAATTTCCAAGAGGTTCAGGCGGCGCAAGATGCAGAATTGAAAGTCAATGGCTTGACCGTTAAAAGTTCCTCTAACGAGGTTAAAGGCGTCATTGACGGTGTCACATTACAGCTGCAAAAAGAGTCTTCTTCAGCAATGATAACGGTGGGTCAAGATTCCGAAAAGGTCATTGAGAAGGTTAAAGGATTCGTGGATGCATTTAATGAAGTCCGTAAGCTCATTCGGGAAGGCATGGCGAAGCCAGAAGAAAAACCAAAAGATGACAAGACGACTTATCGGAAAACAACGCTGCAAGGGGACTCAACATTGCGGCAGTTGGATATGGAATTGGGCAGTTGGATGTCAAGTAATATTGCAGGCTTGGGCACGTTGTCAGAACTTGGAATTGAAATTGACAAGGATAAAAAAGGGGCCGACATGACGGGGCAAATCGTCTTTGACGAGAAAAAATTCAAAGAAGCCTTGGAACGGGATCCCGATAAAGTAATATCCATGTTTAATATGGATGAGACAGATGCGGCAGGAAACAAGAAGCAAGGGATCGCAACCATTCTTAACGAAGAGCTTCCTACTTGGACAAGCAAAGCTAACGGGATTTTGCAATCTCGCGTGAATGGCTACGATTCTGAAATCTCTTTTATAACGGAATCAATGAGCAAAATGGAAGATCGCCTGACGTTGAAAGAGCAGCAATTAAAGAGACAATTTACAGCGATGGAAGTGGCTCTGAGCAAATTAAAAAACGAACAATCTTGGATGACCAGCCAAATCAACAGTTTATCTAAAAGCAGCAGCTAGCGGGCTAAGGGGATGAATAGATGTACACGAATATGACCGCCGGTTATCAAGCATACCAAAAAAATAAATATGAAACGGCTTCCCCTCATAAATTAATCTTGATGCTGTATTACGGGGCGCTAAAGTACACGAATCAGGCGGAAGCTGCGCTTTCGGAGGGCAATCCTTTGTTGGCTCACCAGCATATTCTGAAAGTGCAGGATATCATCTACGAGTTGATTGCTTGCTTGAACGAACGTGAGGGCGGAGAAGTTGCGCAAAACCTAAAAAATTTGTACTTATATGTTATCGAGCAATTAGTGCAGGCCAATATTCAGAAATCAGCACAGCCGCTAGCCGAAGCCAAAACAGTCATTCAATCCATCAAAGACGCCTGGGAAACGATTGGCAAAGAAGTCACGGCAGGTCAAAATTATGCTTAATTCGCGCAGCAGACTTTTAATCTATGATGAGATGATTGACTTGTGCCAGCGGTATTTGCTTGAGATGAAAGATAGTGCGGAGTGGCAGGAGGCAGCGTATCAGCTTTTCGAGAAGAACTGGGATGATTTAAAAAGTCGCTTGCCGTCTGAAGAGACAGGAGCGCTCAGCGGGGACGAGAGGGAACAGGAAGCTGCCCGTTGTCACACGCTGCGGGTTCTTTATCAGTCCATTATCGATCGCATGGAAAGACAATTCAGCCAACTGACCTCCCAAGTTCAAGGCGTCCGCCAAAGCAAGACGATCATGAATGCTTATCAAGGTATGGGAAGAACGGATCAGGTTGCTTATTATTTTGATGAAAAAAAATAAATATTTTTATGTTCCAGCTATAAAAAATGTATGAGCATTATTCGATATATATAATAGGCCGCAAGGATGTGGCCCAATAATAATATCATGGAGGATGATTAAGAATGTCGATGTTTATTAACACGAACGTAGGCGCAATCAATGCTCACCGTAACTTGGGCATGAACAACACAGCAATGAGTAAGACAATGGAAAAATTGTCTTCCGGTTTCCGCATCAACCGTGCGGCAGACGATGCAGCAGGTCTTGCTATCTCTGAAAAAATGCGTTTCCAAATCGGCGGTATGAACCAAGCAATGCGCAACGCGCAAGATGGTATCTCCCTGATTCAAACGGCTGAGGGTGCTTTGACAGAAGTACACTCCATGCTGCAACGTTTGAACACGTTGGCTAACCAATCCGCTACGGGTACTTATGATGATAAAGACCGTGCGAATACGCAAAAAGAAGTAAATTCATTGATTAAAGAAATCAACAACATCGCCACTTCGACAAACTTCAACGGCACGAAATTGCTGAGCGCAGCCGGCAGCATTAAATTCCAAATCGGTGTGGATAAAGCTAACGTTCTTACTGCGAAATTGGCTGCGATGGGAGCAGGCGCTTTGGGAATTAGCGGTTTGTCGATTTCGTCTCAAGCTGCAGCAGCTACCGCTCTTGCTAAAATTTCCAGCGCTCTTAACAAAGTATCTGCTCAACGCGCAGATTTTGGTGCAGTACAAAACCGCCTGGAACATACGATCAATAACTTGGGTGTTACAGCTGAAAACTTGTCCGCTTCCGAGTCCCGTATCCGCAACGCTGATATGGCTAAAGAAATGACAGATTTCACGCGCAACCAAATCTTGGTTCAAGCAGGTACGGCTATGTTGGCACAAGCGAACTCCGCGCCGCAAAGCGTACTGAAATTGTTGGGCTAATTCTTTTTTGCTTAAAAACCTCGTTTATTTTAAACGAGGTTTTTTTCTATTTAAAAAGAGCTAAGGAACTAATAGGGTACCTATTTAATTATTAAGGGGAATGACCGATATAAAGCATAGTAGTTATAAACACAAGGGTGTGATTTTTTTGAAAATTTGTATTGATGGCGCTTGGGAAGAAAGAGAGTTTCATTCCGCAGAAGAAGTCAATGATTTTTGGATGTCAAGAACGATGCCTATCTTACAGGCCGACCGTCTAATTTATTATGTTGAAATCGGTGAAGAAAGATATTATAACGGTTATGAATCAATCATATTGGAGAATTATAAAAATATTAATGAAATAAAGATAGTTACACAAACGAAAGCCGAGTGTTTTACAATTACACTTGATGATTTGAAAGCTTATTTACCACGAGTTATTCATGAAATCCCGGCAATTGTTGAGAGATTGTACGCCGAAGAAGTCGATGATATGAAAACATTGATAACACCCCTTATTGATTCCTTACATTGGACTGTTAGCGCTTTGGAGTTCGCTTATGCAATAAGTGACGGAATGAATGAGGTGAGCATGGAGAGAGATTCACTTGAGCACTTGTATAAAAACATAGAAGCATTTGTGGAGAAATTCCATGAACAACTAAGTTGGAGCAATTACGTTGGCGTATCGGACCTTCTCCAATACGAGCTTGTTCCTATTCTGGAAGCTTGGATTAATGACGTTGTTTAAGGAGTGAGCGATATTGGATTATCTATTGTCAAATACAAAAGTCTTAAGCAAACACTTTCCTCAAGTAGCTGCATTACTTGAAGCGAATACGGTAGATGGTGGCATATATCGTAATATTACAGCTCGCGACGGCAGTCCAAATGTTGAAATTCATAAAAATGAAAGGGTTGTCGCTTTACATAGTTTATACCATCCGAACAGGGAAGCTGAAGGTTGGCTTAAGTCTATTGAAAATAGAATAGAAGAATCTGGCCATGTACTGATTGTTGGATTTGGACTAGGATATCATTTGCAGCATCTGCTGAAAAAATATCCAACGAAGAAATATTACATTTATGAGCCGGATATCCAACTGCTGCATTTAGCGTTAAAGCTTCGTGATTTGACAGATATATTAAACCATCCCAGCGTCATAACATTGGCAGTTGGAGAAGAGGATTATGTATTGACGCTACTTCTTGAAGCCATTTCAAGTTTAGTGACAGATAAGTTCGAAGAAGTGACTATTCCCATCTATAAGCAATTATACGGTGAAACTATTAGCAAGCTTCATACCATATCGAAACAAATCTTATTACAATATCGTGCTAACTATATAACGCAATATTATTTTGAAAAAGCATGGTTTCAAAATATTATCTACAATATCGATAAAGTGTTAACATCTAAATCAATAGTGTCACTTGAAAAAGCTTGCAGTGATATACCTGCCATCATTGTTGGATCGGGTCCCTCGTTAAAAGATGATATTGGATACTTAAGGGAGATTAGCTCTAAGGTTCTAATCATAGCGGCAGGATCAAGTGTGCAAGCTCTACTGCATCATAATATTGAACCTCACCTTGTCATTTCAATGGATGGAGGAGAACCCAACTTAAAGGTATTTCAAAATGTAGATACAACCCAGATCCCGTTGTTATTCGCAACGACGATTCATCATGGAATAGTTGAGCAAAACCATGAATGGAGATTATCTACAAGACTAAACCTTGATGAAATAACTCCATATCTATTCTCAAACAGCGAAGGAGAGCCTTCTTTTATTTCAACCGGATCAGTCACAGGAACTTGCATTCAATTCGCAGCTTTCATAGGCTGTAAGAAGATTTATTTGGCGGGTCAAGACCTGTCTTATCCTAATGATGAGTATTATTCGGAAGGCGTTAAACATATTACAGAGGAAGCAAAGAAGAATACGATTGAAGCCGCCCATGAATGGATAGAAAATGTTCATGGCGGGAAGAACCGTACGACAGATAAAATGCTGGTAACTTTAAGAGATTTAGAGCTGTTGATGTCAATATATACAGATATCGAGTTTATTAATACATCGAGCAAGGGTGCGGCTATTAAGCACACTGTTTTCCGACCAATGAAAGAATGCAAAGAGGATTTAATGATTTTACCTGCTCGAGAGAAAGATTGGTTTAAACAACTTATTGAAGGGATTCCTGCTTATAGTGAACAAACTATCAGCAAAGTTGGAGCAAAATTGCAAAGTGAACTGCAGACGCTCAAGATGTTAAATAAAAAGACAAGCAGTATCATTAAAGTCATCTCTGAGCTTGAACATTTAAATCCCAATCAAAAAGAAAAGTGCAGTAAATTATTAATGAAAGTAAATAAACAATGGGGCCAAGTGACTAACAGCGGTAGCTTCAAGTCATATATCTCATTTGCTTTGGAAACACCTTTATCGCAATATATGCGTTATGTGCCCGACATTGTTAATGAGACAAATGAATATAAAAAATCAAAATTAATTGTTCAGCATTTAGGATCATTTACACAAAACATTTCGAAATTTATTCCGTTTGCAGAAAAATGTATGGAAGAAGCGATTAGACGTGTAGACAAGATTGCGAATGGAGCAGAGAAATCGTATGCATAATTTTTTTAACGGCAAAAAAATCTTGATTATCGGCGGAACGGGAACTATAGGCACAGGTCTTTTAAATCATCTGTTGTCCTGCAATCCGGCTGTAATTCGTATTTTTAGCAGAGATGAATATAAACAATTCAACTTACAACAGAAATATAGCGAATATAGCAATATTCGTTATCTTATCGGAGATGTAAGGGATTATCAACGTGTCGTTCGAGCCATGGAAGACATCGACTATGTATTCCATGTTGCAGCAATGAAGCATGTTCCTGCATGCGAATATAACCCCTTTGAAGCGGTGCAGACTAACATTATTGGAACGCAAAATGTGATTCAGGCATCTTTGGAATGCGGAGTTTCAAAGGTTATTTTCACAAGTACAGACAAAGCAATTGCACCTACCAATACTTATGGTGCATCTAAACTGATGGCAGAACGACTGATTTCAGCTGCACAATATCAAGCAGGGACAAAAAAAACTACATTTGCTGCAGTACGGTTTGGAAATGTAATGGGATCTCGTGGCTCTGTTATACCTCTATTTAAAAAACAGATTTTTGACAACCAAAAAATTACGCTTACCTGCAAAGACATGAGTCGCTTCATGATGACAATTAAGCAGGCAACAGAATTGACTATGAAAGCGATGTTGTTATCGAATGGTGGAGAGATCTTTGTTCTCAAAATGCCGGTTATCCGTCTGTATGATCTTGCCGATTATATAATTAAGCATGAGGCAGCTAAAATTAACGTATCTACTGATTGCATAAAAATAGAAGAAATAGGCTTACGCCCTGGAGAAAAGATGTATGAGGAACTAATGACTGTCGAGGAAGCAAAGCACGCTTTGGAAACGGAAGATATGTTCATCATACCTAACGCTTTTATGAAACCTCATCAATATGAAGGAGCGAGACGAGCCAAAGTTCGAAGTTACAGTTCTCATGACGTTACACCAGTTAATTATGAACAACTTGAGAATTTATTGCTCCAAGCTGGATTGATTGATAGCCTGTTGGAACTAACTTAAAAGGAAGGGGAATATTCATGAACATCTTAGTAACAGGTGGGGCAGGCTTTATAGGCCGGTGGGTTACCAAAAAGCTCCTTGAGGACGGGCACCATGTTTGGGTGTTGGATGACTTATCGAATGGGAGAGAGAGCAACTTAGATGAGTTTCAAAATAATGAATGTTTTATGAGTTTTACAAAAGGCTCAATAATGGATGAGCAGCTATTGGGAGAGATGTTTAAACAACATCGTTTTGATATTTGTTACCATTTGGGGGCATCTATCAACGTCCAAGATTCCATTGATGATCCAAGAACGACCTTTTATAACGATACAGTAGGAACATTTTATGTGCTAGAGCAATGCAGAAAATATAAAACAAAAGTGCTGTTCATGAGCACGTGCATGGTATATGATGCTTGCACGGACGAAAGTGGAATAACGGAACAGCATCCTATAAAACCAGCTTCTCCATACGCAGGCTCCAAGATCTCGGCAGAGAATATGGTTCTATCCTATTACTATGCATATGGGCTACCTGTCGTTGTGATAAGACCGTTTAATACATATGGCCCATTCCAAAAGACAGGTGGTGAAGGCGGTGTTGTAGCAATCTTTATTAAAAACAAACTCGGTGGTAAGGACCTAAATATATATGGCACAGGTACACAAACTAGAGACTTATTGTATGTTGAAGATTGCGCACGCTTTGTAACAGAAGCAGGATATAGTGAACGGGTTAATGGACATATCATTAATGCAGGGCTCGGCCGTGATATTTCGATTAATGACTTAGCCTTGCTTGTTGTTGGTGATGCTTCGCGAATTAATCATGTAACTCATATCCATCCGCAAAGTGAAATACAAAAACTACTTTGTAACAACGAGAAAGCTAATGCTTTACTACAATGGGAGCCTCTTGTCTCTCTGGAAGATGGTATACGTCGTACGGAAGAATGGATCCAAGTGAACATGCTTGGAGTGTAGAACTAAAATAGTAACACAATATTACTTTAGAAAAAGAAATATCTTGTGCAAAGGACAGGATGTTACATGCCAAAAGTTGTTGCTATAGTACAAGCTAGAATGGGATCCAGCAGATTGCCTGGAAAAGTAATGAAACCATTAATAGACCACTCAGTTTTAGGGCACGTCATTTTAAGGCTAAAAGCCGTGAACTCAATAAATAAGATTGTTATTGCTACCACTCAAAATCCTGAAGATGATGTCATTATATGTGAATGCAATAAGTATAATGTACCTGTGTATAGGGGGAGTACAGAACATGTACTTTCCAGATATTACGAAGCAGCAAAGAAATTTAATGCTGACATTGTTGTTAGAGTAACTTCAGATTGCCCCTTAATTGACCCAGAAATTACAGAGAATATAATAAACTACTTCTTTGAATTAGACGCTGATTATGTAAGTAATAAAATTATTGAAACTTTTCCTAGAGGTTTAGATACTGAGGTTTTTACAATGTCTTCTTTGGAAAAAGCCTATAAAGGCGCGTATAATGATATCCATAGAGAGCATGTGACTCCGTATATATATTTGCATTCAGATCAATTTAAGTTGGTCAATTATTCGTTGGAAAAAGATTATTCTGCGTACCGATGGACGCTTGACACACGTGAAGATTACCAATTAATAGAATCGATTTATGAAAAATTATATAAACCAAACAATATCTTTTCATGGTTAGAGATCATTCAATTGATGGAAGACTATCCTGAATTAAAGGAAATCAATAGTCATGTCAAGCAAAAACAACTTGGAGAGTAATTTACCTAGGGGGCGTTATGAAAGTTTTATTACTAGGCGCAACGGGAATGCTGGGGCAGTCAATTTTAAAAGAATCAAGATTGAGAAATATCGAGATATATGGCGTCGCAAGAGCTGATTCGGATTTGAATTTAGACATTTTGGATGATAAAGATCTGGTGAAAGCAGTACTAGACGTATATCCTGATGTAATAATTAATGCGGCAGCACTAGTTAACTTGGCTGAATGTGAAAATGACCCTGGGCTTGCTTACCGCATTAATGCACGCCCTGTTTCAATTCTAGCTAAATTAGCAGCAACTACGAATGCTTATCTCGTTCAGGTATCAACAGATCACTATTATCAAAAAAATGGTGCTGAAAAACACACGGAAGACCATCCTATAACCTTAGTAAATGAGTATGCCCGTTCAAAATATGTTGGAGAAATGTTTGCTCTGACTGCACCCAGACATTTAATTCTTCGGACAAATATAGTTGGTTTTCGTAATAAAACAGGCTCACCAACCTTTGTTGAATGGGTAATAGAATCACTGCAACAGAAAAAACAAATTTGTTTATTCAACGATTTTTATACATCAAGTATCAGTGTTTCCCAGTTTTCTAAAGTACTGTTTGATCTTATCGAGAAGGGTACTATCGGAATATTAAATGTTGCAAGCCGTGAAGTAAGCAGCAAGAAAACATTTATAGAACAGATGGCTAGAAAATTTGGTTTTTCCCTTGATTGTGCGGAAAACGGTAGTTTGCACATGAATTCGAATTTTGCTCGGGCTGATAGTCTAGGACTGGATGTTTCAAACTCTGAGAAAATACTAGGGTATCGTCTTCCTGAATTGAAAGATGTTATTGAAGATTTGTTTAATGAATATCGAGGAAAGTAGTGTTACATATGAAATATGATCATTTTATTTATATAAATGAAAGAAAAATAGCGATTGATACACCCACATACTTTATTGCTGATATCGCCGCGAATCATGATGGTGATCTTTCCCGTGCCAAAGAGTTAATATGGTTAGCCAAAGAAGCTGGTGCAGATGCCGCAAAGTTTCAGCACTACAAGGCCGAAGCTATCGTAAGTGACGTTGGTTTTCGCCAATTAACAGCCAAATTTAGCCACCAGGCAGCATGGGAAAAAAGTGTTTTCGAAACATATCGCCAATATGAATGTAATAGAGAATGGAATGAAGAACTGGCACTTACTGCAAGTAAGGCCGGTATTGATTTTATGACGACTCCTTATGATTATGATGCAGTGGAACAATTAGATAAATACATTCCTGCATACAAGATTGGTTCAGGAGATATTACTTGGACTGATTTTATTGAAACCATTGCAAAGAAAAGGAAGCCGGTTGTTTTGGCAACGGGGGCTTCCTCAATGGAAGATGTGGAAAGAGCAGTTGCAGCAGTTCTTATACACAATCAGCAAATTGCGTTGCTTCAATGCAATACAAACTATACCGGAAGTCTGGAAAATATGAAACATGTTAATTTAAGAGTATTGCAATGGTATGCTCAAAGATTTCCTCATATGCTGCTGGGTCTTTCAGATCATACTCCTGGGCATACCACGGTTTTAGGTGCAATAGCACTAGGAGCGCGTATTATTGAGAAACATTTTACGGACGACAATGCCAGAACAGGCCCGGATCACTCTTTCGCAATGAACCCCAAAACATGGGGGGAAATGGTGGATAGAAGTCGGGAAATGGAAGCAGCTTTAGGAGATGGGGTAAAAAGGGTTGAAGATAATGAACGAGATACAGTTATAGTTCAGCGAAGATGTCTTCGATTAGCAAGAAACATGAGTGTAGGAGAGCGAATAAGTGCTAGTGATGTTGAAGTTCTTCGTCCTGCTCCTATGAATGCTTTTATGCCGTATGAACTTAATTCTGTGATTGGGGGAGTTTTATTAGTTTCTAAAGATAAGGGCGATGCCCTTTTTAAAAATGATTTGGAGATGAAATATGATAAAGGGTAAATATGTTGGCCTTCGAGCTATCGAGCAATGTGACTTAGCAATGCTGCTAAATTGGAGAAATGCCCCTGAATTAAGGCGTTATTTTAGAGAATACAGAGAACTGAATTCTGATCATCAAAAAGCTTGGTACGAAAATAAAGTCTTAAATGACAAGAATACGGAAATGTTCGCAATAGTTGATTTATCAACAGATAGTTTACTTGGGGCTTGTGGTTTGTGTTATATTGATTGGATAAATCGTAGTGCAGATTTCTCCATTTATATCGGGAAAAATGGTTTGTATATAGATGAACACTTTGCTGATGATGCAGCCAGACAAATAATTTCTTACGGATTTAAAGAGATGGGTTTACATCGTATATGGTGTGAAATATATGACTATGATCATCTAAAACAGTCCTTCTTGGAAAGGTTGGGTTTTGCATTGGATGGGCGTCATCGAGAGACGCATTGGACTGAAGGAAGCTGGAATGACTCTTTATTCTATAGTTTACTTGACAGTGATTACTACGTACTAAATAAAAAGTAAAGGGAAGATTAGAATGAGCTATAAGAAATATAGCAAATCTCTAAAAGACATAACAGATATTAAAAGGAGTTTTTTTTCTGAAAACGATACTTTCTTAAAGAACAATTTAAAAATGGCTGACATCTATAAACAGCAGCCAAGAAGAACACATTGTAAAAATTGTGATTCGTTATTGGAAGAAAAAGTGTTTATAAGCAAACAAGGAATCGATTATTTTTTATGTCAAACATGCACTCATCTTAATGGTGCTTACGAAGATACCGAACAATTTGCTAAATGTATATATGTTGACGAAATAACGAATTATTCGGAAGTATATAACGAAGAAGATGAAAAAAAATATTTAAAAAGAATTGAAAAAATCTATAAACCTAAAGCGGAATTTCTTTTAGAATGCTTACATAATAGAAAAGTAGATTATTCCAACTTAACATACTCAGATATCGGTGCAGGATCAGGTTATTTTGCATATGCTCTGAAAAAAGAGTTTGATTTAAAAAATGTAAATGGTTATGAAGTGTCCCAAAAACAAGTAGATATTGCAAACTATTTTCTAAATGAAAATGCAATTCTTCATATTGAAATAGACGAACTTCTTGATATTTTACGAGAAAGTCAATCGGATGTCGTTTCCATGATTGGTGTACTTGAACATTTGACTAATCCAAGAGACATTATCAATACTATATCAAAAAACGAGAACATCAAATATTTTTATTTGTCGCTTCCACTTTTCTCATATGCTGTTTTTTTTGAATTGCTCAATCAGGATTGTTTTAATCGCCATTTATCAGGTGGACATACACATCTTTATACACGTGAGTCAATATCTCATTTTTGCAAGGAGTTTGGACTGGAGATAATAGGAGAATGGCAATTTGGGACAGATTCTATGGACTTATTTAGATTTTTTCAATTAAAAATGCATAATTCTGGAGTTAATCCTGATGCAGTAAAATATTTTTCGGAAAAATATATAACTGTTCTTGACGATTTACAGTCTGTTTTAGATCGTAGTCATTTTTCCTCTGAAGTTCATTTATTGTTATCGAAATAGATATCAATAAATAATTATGTGGCATTTTGATGTCTATTAATATTCCTACACTATAGCAGTAGGATTAATCTTTGTATGCATGGCTGTTTAAAGTGATTACAAAGTGATGAAATGATGTTAACATTAATAACTCATAGGAAGAGATAAAATGATTTTCCGGTTTTAGTGAAACCCCTTTCAATGTATCCCCCAAAATCATTGACAACGTTTACAAGCGGTGTTATATTCAAACTGTGGGCTAAGGTAAGGCTCACTTTCATTTGAATATGAAGGGAATGTTATCGACATGCAAGGTAAAGTAAAATGGTTTAACGCTGAGAAGGGTTATGGCTTTATCGAAACTGCAGAAGGAAACGACGTATTCGTTCACTTCTCCGCAATCCAAACAGACGGCTTCAAAACGTTGGAGGAAGGTCAAGCAGTAGAATTCGATATTGTGGAAGGCGCTCGCGGTCCACAAGCGGCTAACGTAATCAAATTGTAATCATTCCGGCGTGAGCCGAATTATATATGATTCCGATTAGCTCCACACCCCTGGCTTATAGCCGGGGGTTTTTTTTGGTTTTTACATTATTTTCATTCATAATGTCAACGCAATTAAACGATAATTATACTATGGTAGAAAAACTTGGACAATAACTCTGGCAATATTGCCGTTCAAGTAAGAATGGTGTTGCATTTCATCAAATAAAGGAGAGGCATTAAAATGGAATATTCTAAGAGAAAAGAAGAAATACGAAAATTATTGTCACTAGGAAATGTAAAGCAGGCTGAAGAACTGATCACTGCTTACGAAGCTGCGATGCCTTATGATCTCGATATGTGTTCGCTTAAGGCGAACTATTACTTTATCTTAGGAGAATACGAAAAAGCGGAACAACTTTTGAAAAGCGCATTGACGAAAAGACCAATTAGTTTTGATCTTCATTACAATGTAGCCATGGTGTACCTAGCGCAAGAAAAAAGAGAGTTGGCATGGCAACATTTTAATATAGCCAATAGTCTGACAGATGGTGATATTCAAAGAAATGCCGTACAACAAGCTTTAGATAGCATGATACAACAAATAAAGGAGGAATGTGTTGAAATTGAGGATTTGAAACGTCAGCTCGAAGTGTACAAAAAAATAAGCATGGAAATTGAAAATGATACAATGAATTCTTACGCTAACTTCCCTTCTCAAGGAGAAGACCTATTAATAGGAGAAGAGTTGGAAGGATATTATATAGGTCTGTATGACGGCATGAAAATAGAGAGAGACGGTATAAATATGTTGCCGCTCCGATCATTTAATAAAGTGGAAATGTACAAGATCGGAATGGAGCAAGAACCCAAAGTTGGAGAATATGTGCTGCCTGTTGCAACTAAACATATAAATGGTGAATTTAGAGTCAAAAATGGCGAGAACAGACATGTCTTTGATTTGAAGTATCCAAATAGATGGTATCATTTTAAATTAAACTCAATGATGGAAGTAATGAAAAATGAAAACTTAATCTTAGGGGAACCTATTAGTCTGGCAAAAGATAATACTAAGGAAGATTTAGTGCTAACCATTTTTGTGGATGGATTGTCGCAAACCGTCTTGGAACAATACGGATTAAACGAACTGATGCCTAATACGCAACGTTTCTTTAAAGAAGGCATGTTATGCAGCAATGTCTACGTGTCAGGTGAATGGACGTATGTGAACATGGCCAGTTTTTATTCCGGAAGATATACGGCTAGCCATAACATGTTCCATCCAAATAAAAATACGACTTTACCTAAAGAGAATAAAATATTGTCGGAGCATTTCAAAGATGCCGGGTTCACTGCTGCGAAGATAGATGGTGATTGGCGCAGTACGCCGATGTACGGATATTATAGAGGATTTGATCGCATTGTTTATCAGCCATCATTAAGGGGAATGGATACACCCGACGCCATTCAAGACGTGATAGAACATCTGGAAGCCTTCAAAGGAACGAACCAGTTTGTATGGACCTGTTTGCCTGATTTACACGATGTTGCAGACGGTTACCAAAGCACGATTTCGGTGCAAGTCAAGGAAACCATGGAGGAGAAGCCTCATAATCAGCAGCATTTACAAGGAAAGACCAGTGTTAGGCAGGACTATAGCATCGATAAGACTACCCGTTATACCAAGCAAATCCAAAGAATTGACCGTTATTTGGGGATGCTGTACAGCTATTTGGAGCAAAACTTTGATATGGAGCGGGTTACCGTCGCACTTATATCCGATCACGGACAGGGTTATCTTGTGCCAACGGGAGAACATATGTTATGCGAAGAGAGAGTCAAGGTTCCTTTTATGTTTAGAGGCTGCAATGTAAAGGCTGGAGAGTCAGATGAATTGATTCAAGGCTTGGATTTGATGAGCATACTGTGCAAGTTGGCTAATATTGAGATTGATGCTACGGATGCTGATGCGAATCTGCCAAAATGCTTTGGCGGAGAACGTGAAAGAGAGTATACGTATAGTGAATCTATTTTTCCGGGAGATTCTTATAAGGCGAGCATTCATACGAAAGAAGCGGCTTTCTATTATGAGACCGAAGAAAAGGTATTGCAAGACGGCAGTGTCAACATGGAGAATTACACCGTAAAATTAGTTGACAAGCATACTAGACAACGAATTGAGAATAAGGCTTTTACGGAAAAGTGTATTGAAATCGTACATGATCATATGAAGTACCGCAGGATCTACGTATAGAACGGTTAAGGGGACAAAATGGCGAATCGATTAAGGAAATGGGTACTGGTATGTATGTTAATGATCTGCGCAGCAGGATTAGTCGGTATTGGAAAAGTTAACGACGGGGTCGTCATCTACTCATCGCTGGAAGAGTTCCGAAATGAAAAGCTGAGGGAAATGCTGAAGGAACAATTGCCCGGCATTGATGTAACCATCCAGTACATAACAACGAATAAAGGCGCAGCCAAAATTAAATTGGAAAAAAGCAGAACTGACGCTGATATTTTATTGGCCTTTGATATTCAAAGCATGGAGCTAATCAAAGATGAATTGAATGATTTGAAGATTTACGATACAAGGCACTATTTGGATGGATTAAATCCAGAACATAACAAATATAGAATATGGGAAAGATTCGCGGGCGCCATCATTGTAAATGAAAATTTGCTGAATAAAATGAATATGCCGATTCCTGCGAGTTACGAAGATTTAACCAATCCCATATATAAAGATTTGATAGCTATGCCAGACCCCAAGTCGTCCGGGACGGGTTATTTTTTTCTGAAGCATATCGTTAATGAGTGGGGCGAGGAGCGGGCCTTTGATTATTTTGATAAGCTCTACCCCAATATTAAGCAATTTACAGCGTCAGGTTCGGGCCCTATTAAATTATTGCTTCAAAACGAGATCGCGATTGGCATGGGAATGACATTTCAAGCTGTGGGGGAAATCAATAAAGGTGCAGATTTGAAAATTATTTTTCCGCCAGAAGGCTCGCCTTTTTCGCTTTCCGGTATTGCAATGATACAGGACCGGGCGGACAGGCCTGAAGTAGAGCAAGTCTTTGACTTTTTGTATACAAAGTTCACATTCTACGATAAAGAAAACTTTTCTCCGGAACTTGTGTTCAAGAGACAATCTATTAAAGTGCCGCACTACCCGAAGCATATCAAGTATGGAAACATGAAGGGATTAAAATCAGCTGCGATTAAGCAGGATTTACTAAGGAAGTGGAAATATTGAGCGCATTGCCCAAAATAGCCGTTCATAAATTAAATAAACAATTTGAAGGAAATCCGGTATTAAAGGATCTCGACTTTACGATTCAAGAAGGAGAATTTTTGAGCATATTGGGTGATTCCGGGAGCGGAAAGACGACATTGCTTAAAATTTTGATCGGACTTGAGAGACAAGACAGTGGAGAAATCCGGAAAGACGGCGGCAAAATAGACCAACTGCAGCCTCATGAACGAGGCATTGGAATGGTGTTTCAAAACTACGCGCTGTTCCCGCATATGAATGCCATGGAGAACATCATGTATCCATTGATAGCGAACAAAAAAAAGGAAAGAGAGGCTGAGCAAACCGCTCTGAAACTATTGGCCAAGATGGGCCTGGTTGAGCATAAGGATAAGATGCCCAACCAGCTTTCCGGAGGCCAGAAACAGCGAGTAGCTATCGCGCGAACATTGGCGCTTGAACCGGACGTCCTATTGTTCGATGAAGCATTGGCCGCATTGGATGCAAGCAATCGGATGAAACTTAGCGCCGAGTTCAAAGAACTTCAAAAAACATTTCACGTAACCATACTGTATGTAACTCACGATCAAGAAGAGGCGCTCAGCATCTCGGACCGGGTATTGGTGCTGAACAAAGGCAGAATCGAACAGTTGGATACGCCGTTCAATATTTGCAAGACGCCTAAAAGCAAGTATATCGAAGAGTTTGTTAATGTGAATTTGCGGAAACGATTCAATAGCATGCAGCAGCTCGTTGGAGATTTATATGAAAAGAAATAGGCAAATATTATTCAGTCCCTACGTTATTGTTCTTATATTAAGCTTTTTTTTCATCAGCATTATATTACCGATGGCGTACTCGTTTCTTAATGTCGATTGGACTACGGTTGTAGAGGTTTTCCGCGACCCCTTATTCCTGGAGAGTCTGTTGAATTCGATTATCGCGGCCGCATGCACTACTCTTATCAGCGTAATCCTGGCTTTTGGTTTGGCCTATATCATTGACAGAAGCAATATAAAAGGCAAAGAAGTTTGGCGGGCGCTGTTTATTCTCCCCATGCTGGTGCCTTCCATAGCACATGGATTTGGCCTGATCAATTTATTTGGAGACAACGGGCTTATTACTCAGGCAGTTGGCGTTAACATTAATTTGTACGGTCTTAAAGGTATCGTCTTCGGAAGCGTTATTTATGCATTGCCTATAGCATTCTTAATGTTTTCCGATATTTTAAAATATATGGATACCGGAATTTATGATGCATGCAGGACATTGGGGATTCCCAAGACCAAAGTGTTTTTCGACATTACGTTGGGATTGATAAAAAAACAGTTGTTGATCGTTGCTTCAACCGTATTTACGATTGTATTCACCGATTATGGCGTGGCGTTGGCCATAGGCGGAAAAGTGAATACCCTGCCTGTTCTGTTATACCGTGAAGTAATCGGGCTGCTGGACTTCTCAAAAGGCGGTTTTATAGCTATTGTGCTCTTAATACCGGCGATTATAACCTTTCTGCTGAGCCGAAAGATAAACAATGTAGAACTGGATCAAGTGAACAGTTCTGCGTATACGGCAACAAGGAATAAAGCAAGAGACATATTGTATACGGCTATATGTGCGATAGCAGCTCTTATTGCCCTAATGCCCGTTATTTCTTATATTGGAATCGGGTTTGTTGAACAATATCCCAATAATATGACGTTTTCATTGAAACATATACAAGCTGTCGTCTATGGGGGGGCGGGAAATGCAATGTATAATTCCCTTATCATCTCATTATCAACTGCCTTAATAGGCACCGCAGCAGCTTACCTTATCGCATATGTCAGTATTAGATTGCCCAATAAATTTATGGCAAGGACAATCTATTCCTTGGCCGTGTTTCCATTAGTCATCCCAGGGATCGTGCTTGGATTAGGCTATATCCAATTTTTCAGCTTTACGCCGATATACGGAACGGCATACATCATTATTTTGGTAAATATCATGCATTTCTTCTCAACCCCCTACTTACTGGCCTACAACAGCCAAAATAAAATTCCCGGGGAATTGGAACAAGTGGCTAATACGATGGGAATCAAACAACTGAAGTATATAAAAGACATATTGGCACCTAGCACAAGTGTTACTATCATGAACATGTTCAGCTTTTTCTTTATCAATTCAATGGTAACGATTTCCGCAGTCGCATTTTTAAGCAATACAAAAAATATGACGATCGCCTTAATGATTAACCAATACGAGGCGCAACTGCTGTTTGAAGAAGCGTCCGTCGTTGTGCTGTTGATATTGTGCGTGAATTTAGTTTTTAAATGGATTGCTTCACTTTTTAAAAAGTATTTATTTTAAACAAATACGAGCGGAGAAAAGAGCGATAAAAATGTTAACGAAAGAACAATTCGACATAATCATGCAGCTTGAACAAAATCGAGATGCGGGACTCCCGAAAAACGAAATCGATCAAAGCATGCTCAATCAACTGACAGCAGCACGATGGGTAACCCTTCATGACGACGATAAAGTTATGATTACGGAAAAAGGCTTGGATGTATTGGAAATGTACAGAGTGAAACGTGCCGTCTTCATAGTTGCAGGCATGGGCACCAGACTTTATCCATTAACGAAAGACAGACCTAAGTCCCTCGTGGAAGTCAACGGAAAAAGCATGATCGAAGACATGTTGGAGACGGTTCACAATATTGGCATTCGGGAAGTAGTGATAGTAAGAGGATACCTCAAGGAAAAATTCGACTTTCTACTAAAGAAGTATCCCCATATCATCTTTATAGATAATGACAAATATGAAGAATACAATAATATTTATTCCGCTTATTTGGCTAAAGATTATCTTGAAAATACGTATATTTTCGATGGCGATATTTTGTTGACGAATAAGGCTATCTTACAGAAATACCAATATCGCTGCAATTATGCAGGCATCTTCCAGAAGAAAACGGATGATTGGTGTTTGGAAATTGAAGGCGAAAGAGTTGCCTCAATGAAATTAGGCGGTGAGAATTGTTACCTGATGTATGGGGTCTCTTACTGGGATGAGAAGGCAGGCAAGCAATTGAAGCAGGATATTATCAAGGAAATACAATCAGATAGCGCCAAACAGCGCTATTGGGATGAAATCCCCACGAATTTATACAATCAAAACTATAATGTTTATGTCAGACCTTGTAAAGTGGGGGATATTGTAGAGATTGATACTATAGATGATTTTCATGCGGCAGAGGAATTATTACAGAGGAGAATGACTCTGGCAAATAATTGAGTCGGCACTGTTTAATCCCCTTCGGACAAGGTTAATAAAGGATACGGAATTGTAAATGAATTGTAACCGTTTTTTTCGTTCCGTGCCCAAATATATGTTATAATATAGACATCAAAGGAGGAGTGTCCTATGAATTATAAAGTTCGAGGTCAGAACATTGAAGTTACAGACGCGCTACTTGACTATGTCGAGAAGAAATTAAGTCGACTGGAACGGTATTTTGAAGCTCCCCCTACCTCAGACGTCAACGTGACGTTGAGCGTGATTCGTGATTTACACATTGTTGAAGTAACCATTCCATTAACTGGATTGCTTCTCCGGGCGGAACACCGCAGTAAGGATATGTATTCTTCTATTGATTCCGTTGTGGATAAGCTGGAGCGCCAAATTCGCAAGCATAAGACGAAGGTGAACCGGAAATTCCGCCAGTCGGGAAGCACGGACCATCTGTTCAGCGACGAAGTGACACAGCTCCCTGCGGGTGAAGAGGATATGCTCGAAGTTGTGCGGACGAAGCGATTTACGCTGAAGCCGATGGACGTGGAAGAAGCTATCCTGCAGATGAATATGATCGGACATAATTTCTTCGTGTTCTCCAATTCGGAGAGTAAAGAAGTGAACGTGGTGTACCGTCGGAACGACGGCCGCTATGGGCTAATAGAACAAGGCTAAGAACGGGATAGCGAATCTGGAATTGAGAATTAGCAGAGACTGCACCTGATACCAAAAAAGGACTGAGCCTAATTCCACAACGGAATGGGCTCTTTTCGCGTATAATAGAGGTAGTCATTGCTCCTTTGAACATAATTAATATAGTATTATGAAAGCTTCATATCACTTACGAAATCAGTCAGACTCCCACCATATTGCTGTATCGGCATGAAAATGTACGCAAAACGTATGAAAACTTGCCTGGCGGCGGTTGCGGGACCTTGTTGAAACTGTTACAATTTATTGCAAAACAAGTCATTGTCACCGTTCTTTCTCTACAGATCGACCTGAGGGGGAGCGGCCATAAAATCACGATTGGATTTGCGTGAAAGGGGTTAACCATGCTAGGAATTGTGAAGAAGATATTCGGCGACGCCAATGAACGCGAAGTGAAGCGGTTAATGAAGACCGTGGAGCTTATCAGTGGTATGGAACCGGAATTTGAAAAGTTGTCTGATGATCAACTGCGCGCGAAGACAGATGAATTCCGTGAGCGCTTGGAGAAGGGCGATACGCTGGATGAATTGCTGCCAGAGGCGTTTGCAACGGTGCGTGAAGCGTCGAAGCGTACGCTAGGCATGCGTCACTATGACGTGCAGCTCCTGGGCGGTATGGTGCTTCATGAAGGTAAGATTGCAGAGATGAAGACCGGTGAAGGGAAGACGCTCGTCGGAACGCTTCCTGTTTATTTGAACGCGTTGTCAAGTAAAGGCGTACACGTCGTTACGGTCAACGATTATTTGGCTACGCGTGACAGTGAAATGATGGCCCAAGTGTACAACTTCTTGGGGATGACTGTCGGCTTGAACTTATCCGGTATGGACCATGCGATGAAGCAAGAGGCATATGCCTGCGACATTACGTACGGGACAAACAACGAGTATGGCTTCGACTATCTGCGCGATAATATGGTGCTGTACAAAGAGCAGATGGTGCAACGTCCGCTCAACTTCGCGATTATTGATGAAGTGGACTCCATTCTTGTTGACGAAGCGCGTACACCGCTCATCATTTCAGGACAAGCGGCGAAATCGACGGATCTTTACTTCATTGCGGATCGCTTCGTTAGCAAATTGAAGCATGAAGAAGACTACACCATCGACGTGAAGACGCGCCAAGTCGCGTTGACGGAAGTGGGTGTATCGAAGGCGGAGAAAGCGCTCGGCATCGAGAACTTGTTCGATGTGAAGAATGTTACGATGAACCATCACATTCAGCAGGCGCTGAAAGCACATTCGATTATGCGCCGTGACGTTGATTATGTCGTGAACGAAGGCGAGATCGTCATCGTCGACGAATTTACGGGCCGTATGATGGCGGGACGTCGTTACAGCGATGGATTGCACCAAGCAATCGAAGCGAAGGAACAGCTCGAAGTACAGAACGAGAGCATGACGCTGGCGACGATTACGTTCCAGAACTACTTCCGCATGTACCGCAAGCTGGCCGGGATGACCGGTACGGCAAAGACAGAGGAAGAAGAATTCAAGAGCATTTACGGGCTGGAAGTTATCCAAATCCCTACAAATAAGCCAAACCAGCGGAAAGACTTCCCGGATGTCGTCTACAAGACGGCGAACGCGAAATTCAACGCGGTCGTAGAAGAGATTGTGCAGCGCCATCAGAAGCAACAGCCGGTGCTCGTCGGTACGGTATCGATTGAGAACTCTGAGCTGTTGTCCGACAAGCTGCGCAAGAAAGGCATTAAGCATCAAGTCTTGAATGCGAAGTACCACCGAGAAGAAGCGGAAATCATTTCGAGCGCGGGTGAACCGAATCAGGTTACGATTGCGACAAACATGGCTGGTCGCGGTACAGACATTATTTTGGGCGAGGGCGTATCCGATGTCGGTGGTCTTCATATCGTCGGTACGGAGCGTCATGAGAGCCGTCGTATCGATAACCAGCTGCGTGGCCGTGCCGGTCGTCAGGGTGACCCAGGCTCTTCGCAGTTCTATCTGTCGCTCGAAGATGAGCTGATGCGCCGCTTTGGTGCGGATAACGTACTCGGCATGATGGAACGCCTTGGATTCGAAGAGGATCAACCAATTGAATCCAAGCTCATCACGCGTGCTGTAGAGTCCGCTCAGAAGCGCGTCGAAGGCAACAACTTCGACCTGCGTAAAGTCGTTCTTCAATATGACGACGTCATGAACCAGCAGCGCGAAATCATTTATCGTCAGCGCCGTGAAGTGCTGGAAGCAGAAAATATCCGTCAAATTGTTATGGATATGATTAAGCCGTGCGTGGAACGCGTAGTCAGTGTGCATTGCAACGAAGACGATATTCCAGAGAACTGGGAATTGCAAGAAGTCGTTGATAACATGCACCGCAATATGTTGGATGAAGGGACCATCACGAAGGATGACCTGTGGGGCAAAGAGAAGGATGAGATTATCGAGTTCCTCTTTGACAAAGTGATGGCTAAATATACGGACCGTGAGGAACGCATCGGACCTGAACTGGTACGCGAGTTCGAGAAGGTCGTCGTTCTCCGTGCCGTTGACTCCAAGTGGATGGACCACATCGATGCGATGGATCACCTGCGTCAAGGGATTCACTTGCGCGCCTACGGTGGTACTGACCCACTGCGCGAGTATCAGTTTGAAGGCTATGAAATGTTCAACAGCATGGTCGCTTCGATTCAAGAGGAAGTGTCCACCTACATCATGAAGGCGCAAGTTGAGCAAAATGTGGAACGTCAAGCGGTCGTGGACGAGAGCAAAATGTCGACGAATGCGGAGCCTGGGGAGAAGCGCCCGGTGACGAAGGAAGAATCCGTCGGGCGCAATGATCCTTGTCCGTGCGGCAGCGGCAAGAAATATAAGCAGTGCCATGGCAAGCAAGGATAAGGCTGCGAAGCCTTAAGCGAATACTAGCTAGCCAATTGACGGAGCATATCCGTCACGACTCATACAACACCAGCGACGGGCGGCCTTTGCCGCCCGTTATTTGGGGAGACACTATGGACCGAGGTGAATTACGATGATCGACGCATCCGTACGCCATAATTTGCGAGACATCGCCGCGAAACTTACAAACCTTAGGGGGTCTCTTTGACCTCGATCTGAAGCAAGAGATGATTTCCAACTATGAGGAAAAAATGTCGGCTCCCGACTTCTGGGACGATAATGAGCGGGCGCAGGGCATTATTTCCGAATTAAACGCCGTCAAAGGCAGTGTGGAAGAATATCAGAAGCTGATGCAGGATTATGAAGACGCGCAGATGATGATCGAGCTGGCGGATGAAGAGGACGATGAGTCCTTGGCAAACGAACTAACGGCGAATGTGGAACAGATTCTCACCCGCGTGGAGAATTTCGAATTGCAGCTCTTGTTAAGCGAGACGTATGACAAGTTCAACGCGATTTTGGAGCTCCATCCGGGAGCGGGCGGCACCGAGTCGCAGGACTGGGGTCAAATGCTGCTACGCATGTACACTCGCTGGGCGGAGAAGCGCGGCTTCAAGGTCGAGGTGCTGGACTATTTGCCAGGCGATGAAGCGGGCATCAAGAGCGTGACGCTGCTTATTAAGGGCTACAACGCGTACGGCTATCTGAAGACGGAGAAGGGGGTACACCGTCTTGTGCGGATTTCCCCGTTTGATTCTTCTGGCCGACGCCATACTTCGTTCGTTTCTTGTGATGTCGTACCGGAAATTACGGACGATGCCGACATTGAGATTCGTACGGAAGATCTGAAGATTGATACGTATCGTGCCAGCGGCGCGGGTGGTCAGCATATTAACACTACTGATTCCGCCGTGCGGATTACGCACATCCCGTCGGGTATCGTCGTGACATGCCAGTCGGAACGGTCGCAGATTAAGAACCGTGATCGCGCGATGACTTTGCTTCGTTCGAAATTGTACGAACGCAAGATTGAAGAACAACGGCAGCAGCTTGCTGAGATCCGTGGCGAGCAGATGGATATTGCATGGGGCAGCCAGATTCGCTCCTATGTGTTCCATCCGTACAGCATGGTGAAGGACCACCGGACGCAGGTGGAGACGGGGAATGTCGGCGCTGTCATGGACGGCGATTTGGATGCGTTCATTGAAGCCTATTTACGAACTTTAATACAACCATCGTCAGAAAATTAACATGCAGCACACCGACAGCAAACCTGCGCCGATTTTAATCGGGGCAGGTTTTTTGCTGTGCTTGATCGCTTTAACTTAACAAAGGCTGCGCATACTATACATATCGGTTCAGCCAATGTTGTCCATTGGAATAGGTGCAGGGCAATGTCCACACATACAAGCACATCTATTGTATAGAGAGGTATTGCCGATAAAGGAGAGAAACCATGTCCAACTCATCGAATTCATCTTCCCATTCATCCAAGAAAGTTCGGCGCGGCGGCGTGCTCATACCTTACGAGCATCCGATGCGCACTGTGCTCGACTACGTGCTGCTACTCGTTGGCGCCTTCATTATGGCTTTAACTTTTAATGCCTTGCTGCTCCCGAATCAGATTGCATCCGGGGGGATTTCCGGGTTATCGATTATTTTTCAGAAACAATTTGGTTGGAATCCGGCCATTACACAATACGCATTCAATATTCCATTGTTTATCATCGGTGTATTCTTCTTGGGTAAGCAATTCGGTGTACGCACCTTCATAGGCTCGGTTGCACTCCCGACGTTTATTTTCTTAACTGCGCATATCGAGCCAGCGACAGACAATCCGCTGCTGGCGGCTATCTTTGGCGGCATCGGTCTTGGTCTAGGACTCGGGATTGTGTTCCGCGGACGCGGCTCAACGGGAGGAAATGCGATTTCGGCGCAGCTTCTGCATACGTTCGGGAAGATTAACCTGTCCTTGGCGGTTGCGATCTGCGATGGAGTCATCATTATTTTGGCAGGCGTGCTGTTGTCCTTCGAAAGCGCCATGTATGCGCTAATTGGCTTATTTGTGACCAGCAAGATGATCGATATCGTTCAGGTTGGCTTGGGCTATACGAAGGTGGCGTTCATTATTAGTGAAGAGGCGGATCAGTTGGCAGAAGCGATTCTCCATGATCTGGACCGCGGCTTGACGAAGCTGAAGGGCGAAGGCGGCTATACAGGCGAGGGGCGCACCGTGCTCATGGTTGTCGTCGGGCAGACGGAGGTCTATAAGCTGAAATCGATTGTCCGCTCCGTTGACCCGCAAGCGTTTGTCATTATAAGCGATACGAACGAAGTGCTGGGAGAGGGCTTTCAAATACAAGCCTAACAACCTGACAGCCGGGCTTAAACGTGATCAGTTGGCAACACATAACGTGTGCCGCTGGTCACGTTTTTTTGTTCACAGATAAGAAGTTATAAACTTATTTGGGCCAAGAAGTCGCTTGCTCAATTGGTGTGGTTTCCCTCTTCGGTTTGTGCATATCAAAACTAGCAAATTCGTGGTCCCTCAGCCCTGTTTCGATTCCCTCTTATGTTCACTCTCCCAATGATTCAGATTACGCAATGAATGGCTCGGTACGGTAGGGATTGACTCAGACACACAATGAATGACTAGTGCGCTGCAAGTATTGATTCAGTTGTGAAAAGAAGGACAATGTTTACAGAGTAGAGTGGATTCTGTAAACGTGAAGAAGGGTCTAATCCCATCAGTGAAGAGCGATTGAACTTTGCCAAACGGTGATTCGATGGGGTTCGCATTTTTCTGAATCATGTGCCACTCTGCAAATTTTGCCTATATCCATTCTCCCATACCGTCAGGAAGGATGACGACGGGAATGAGATATCTGCCAATTCGTATATATCATGTCATGCAGCGGTCGCTCATAATGAGATAACTAGAGTCATCCTTGGCCGTGCGGCCTCCTGAAGGATGGGGAGAATGAAGCAAAGGGGCGGATGAAGCGGAGCACCGTCAATCTGAAAGTGCCATTGGCAAGGTTGTGGAAACACTTTGGCGATAAACATTAATGACTTTACGATAAACCCCTCATGAAAATGGGGATGTATGCGGTTTTAGAGACGGATCTTCATAAGGTCTCAATAGGGGTTTTAAAAAAAGTATAAAAAGTATTGTATTTATATAAGTTGAGACGTATAATGATACATAATTATTCAGTTGGAGCGTATATTTTTGTGAATAAAGGGAATGGAGAGAGCGGCATGGGGAACGAACAGAAGGTGAACGTGGCTATCGTCGGCTCGACGGGCTATGGCGGTGTGGAGTTGATACGGCTGTTGTTGAATCATCCGAACGTGAATATTGCTTCGGTCATTTCCGCCTCAAGCGCGGGCGCGCCGATTGCGGACGGATTCCCGCATTTGAACGAAATTATGTGCGATACGTTGGATGGCGTGAATGCGGAGGAGATACGAAGGAAAGCGGATGTGGTGTTCACGGCCACCCCTTCTGGCGTTAGCGGCAAGCTTGTGCCTGAGCTTCTCGATGCAGGGCTGACTGTTATTGATTTGTCCGGTGATTTCCGCATCAAGGACGGAGCAGTATACACGGCATGGTATAAGCATGAAGCTCCGCAAGCCGAGTTGTTGGAGGAAGCGCCATACGGCTTATGTGAGCTGTATGCAGATAGCGGGTATGCACAGGGCCAGCGTATTATCTCCAATCCAGGCTGTTATCCGACGGCGACGCTGTTGGGTCTGGCCCCTGCCGTGAAGGCGGGTTGGATTGATCCAGCGAGTCTGATCATTGATGCGAAGTCTGGCGTATCGGGAGCGGGCCGTGGCGTAAACTTAGGCGTGCATTATGCAGAATTAAACGAAAATTTCAAAGCGTACAAAGTAAATAAGCATCAGCATATACCAGAAATCGAACAGACGTTGAGCGAAGTGGCGGGGACTCCAGTCACCGTAACGTTCACGACGCATTTGATGCCGATGACGCGCGGTATTATGTGCACGATGTACGCTTCATTAACCGGAAATTATTCAGAACAGGACTTTATTTCATTATATAAAGAGCATTATGCGGGGCGGCGCTTTGTACGTATCCGACCGCAAGGCCAATGGCCGGCGACGAAGGAAGTGTTCGGCTCGAACTACTGCGATATCGGATTCGCGGTGGATGAGCGCACGAAGCGGGTAACGGTCATTTCCGTCATTGATAACGTGGTGAAGGGAGCGGCTGGGCAGGCGATTCAGAACCTGAACCTGATGATGGGCTGGGACGAAGCGCTGGGGCTGCAGTTGACGCCGGTATATCCTTAATTTTAATTGTAGTGAGACATATGGCGATAACATGAATAACCCAACCTATACCATTTTGAAAAAAGAAGGTCGATGTCTTATGGGAAAACATAAATACGCAACAATGACTATGGAACGACAGTTCGAGATTATAGAAGGGTCGGTCACGACTCCGCAAGGATTCCGGGCAAGCGGTCTGCATTGCGGTTTGAAGAAGACGTCGCGCAACGACATCGGCGCGATTGTATGCGATGTGCCGGCTGTCGCGGCGGCGGTATATACGACGAATGCATTCCAAGCGGCGCCGCTTGCAGTGACGAGAGCGAGCTTGGCTGCGGAAGGCAAGCTGCGAGCGGTGCTGGTGAACAGCGGCAATGCCAACGCATGCACGGGCAAGCAGGGGGAAGCGGACGCTAACCGCATGCGCAGCGCCTTCGCGGAGCAGCTCGGGGTTGCGCCGCACTACGTTGCGGTCGCGTCAACCGGCGTCATCGGCGAGCCGCTTAAGATGGATTGCATCGAGAGGGGCATCGCAGAGCTTCCGGCAGGCTTGACGGCAGTTGGTGAGGGTGCGGAGCAGTTCGCGCAGGCGATATTGACGACGGACCTGGTGAAGAAGGAAGCGTGCGCAGTCGTCACCATTGACGGCAAGCCGGTAACGATTGCCGGATCGGCGAAAGGTTCGGGGATGATTCACCCGAATATGGCGACGATGCTCGGCTTCGTTACGACGGACGCCGTCATTGAGCAGGAAGCGTTGGCGGCGCTGTTGAAGCGCACGACCGATGCGACCTTCAACATGATTACCGTCGATGGTGATACGAGCACGAACGACATGCTGCTCGCGATGGCGAGCGGACTTGCCGGACATGAGACGCTGCAGGAGAGCCATTCCGATTGGAGCGTGTTCGCTGAAGCGTTCCAATACGTATGCGAGCAGCTGGCCAAGGCGATTGCGCGCGACGGGGAAGGCGCGACGAAGCTCATTGAAGTGCGCATCGCTGGCGCGGCTTCGAATGAGGCGGCCAGCGCGATTGCGAAGTCGATCGTCGGTTCCAGCTTAGTCAAATCGGCCGTATTCGGAGCGGATGCGAACTGGGGCCGCGTCATTGCGGCCATTGGATATTCCGGACAGCAGGTAAATGTGGACACCGTCGACATTCAGGTTGGACCGATTGCGGTGCTGAGCCAATCGACGCCGGTAGCTTTTGATGAAGAAGAGGCGCTTGCTTACTTGAAGGGGGATACGGTCGTGTTTCACGTAAATCTCCATATGGGTACGGGCGCAGCGACTGCTTGGGGCTGTGACTTAACGTATGACTACGTCCGCATTAATGCGGCTTATCGGACATAAAGCCTGAGGGCTCAGACGAGTGCAAGATTCGATGTTGAACGACATCGTGAGATGCTTCGTGATAAAAGGTGAGGAGGGGGACGGAACGATGCGTACTGTATCGGAACAGGATAAATCATCGGCGCTGTCCGTTCAGACGAAGCGGTTCGTCATGAAATGCGGCGGCAGCACGCTCGCGGCATTGCCGGATTCCTTCTACGGACAATTGCAGCAGCTGCAGGCGGAAGGCACGATGCCAGTTATCGTGCATGGCGGCGGTCCGGCGATATCTAGCATGCTGGATAAGCTAGGCATCGAGTCTGAGTTTATCGGAGGTCTCCGCAAGACAGATGAGGCCGTGCTGGATGTCGTCGAGATGGTGTTGGCGGGCCAGATTAACAAGCAAATCGTGCGGCGGCTGAACGGTATAGGTGCTGCATCTATAGGCTTATCCGGCACAGACGGCGGTTTGATTCAAGCACGGCCGGTAGCGAATGCTGCGGAGGTCGGTTATGTGGGCGATGTGACGCAGGTCAACGCTGGATTGATTGAAGGGGTGATGGCGCTGCAATATATGCCGGTTATCGCACCCATCGGGCTCGATAACAACGGACAGCGCTACAACATCAATGCCGACACGGCAGCCGGTGCGGTGGCCGCTCATCTCGGTGTAGAGCAACTGCTGGTCATTACGGACGTACCGGGCATTATGAAGACGGAACAGGGCGTTAAGGCTGTCCTGCCCGTCGTCACGACATCTGAAATCGAAGCGATGATTGCAAACGGTGAAATATATGGCGGAATGATTCCGAAGGTGCGCGCGGCTATGCAATGCATGGAAGGCGGCGTGAAGGAAGTCGTTATCGCAGACGGAGCCGAGCCGAATGTGCTGCGGCGCATTATGGCAGGAGAAGCCATCGGCACGAGAATCGTATAAGTACGTGAGCAAAAGAGGGCTTTTTGAACAATTGCTACAAGAATGATAAAGGGGTGATAGTGGTGTTAAAGCCAAATGATACCGTAACAAATGCTTTGCTGCCAACCTATGCGCGCTTCCCGATGACGCTCGTCAAGGGAGAGGGAAGCCGATTGTGGGATGACCAAGGCAACATGTATTTGGACTTTATGAGCGGCATTGCCGTCACGAATCTGGGGCATGCGCCGGAACGGGTCAAGGCGCGAGTGCAGCAGCAGCTGGATACACTGTGGCATGTGTCGAACCTATTCCGCATTCCGCAGCAGGAGCAGGCAGCCGAGCTGCTGACGGCAAATACGTGCGCAGATGCGGTCTTCTTCTGCAACAGCGGCGCGGAGGCGAACGAGGCAGCTATTAAGCTGGCCCGCCGTTACCATGCGAAGGTGGCGCAGTCCAGACGCAGCGAAATCATCACCTTCGAGCAGTCGTTCCACGGCCGCACGCTGGCGACGCTGACGGCAACGGGGCAGGATAAGGTGAAGGACGGCTTTGCGCCGCTGCCTGCTGGATTCCGGTCCGTGCCGTTCAACGATATCGCGGCGCTGAAGGATGCCGTGAACGAGCAGACGGCGGCCATCATGCTGGAAATCGTGCAAGGCGAGGGCGGCGTGCTGCCGATTAAAGCGGCGTTCGCGGCAGAAGTCGCGCAGCTCTGCGAAGCGAATGGCATCCTGCTTATCGTGGACGAGGTGCAGACGGGCATGGGCCGCACTGGGGCGCTGTTCGCGCATGAGCATTACGGCTTGAAGCCGGACATTTTCACGGTGGCCAAAGGGCTCGGCAGCGGCTTCCCCGTAGGAGCGATGCTGGCACAGGAGCATCTGCGCGAAGCGTTCGGTCCGGGAAGCCACGGCTCGACATTCGGCGGCAACCCGCTGGCGATGTCGGCGGTGCTCGGCACATTGGAGACGATGCTGGAAGACAAGGTCGCGGTGCGTGCGGCGGAAAAAGGGACCTATCTGTTGAACGCGCTGCGCGTGAAGCTGAGCGATGTGCCCGGTGTCAAGGATATTCGCGGAATTGGACTTCTGATTGGCATCGAGTGTCATGAGCCGGTGAGCGACCTCATTACGGAAGCGCAGGGAGCCGGACTGCTGTTCATCAGTGCCGGACCGAACGTCATCCGCTTGCTGCCGAACTTGCTTGTGACCGAGGAAGATATGGATGAAGCCGTCGATATCATTCACACGGTTTTGGCGAAGCGATCTGCTGCTGTAGCCTCGTTCTCATAGATATCAGGCCGGACCTTAAACTATCGGACATCATTCGAAGCTTCACCTAAATAGATACTCAAGCTTGAACAACCCCGGAGGTGGGATTATGACGACAACACAAACTAAGATTAATTTGCGCGGGCGCGACTTTATCGCGTTGGCTGACTATACGACAGAAGAAATCCAATATTTGCTTGACTACGCCATTGAACTGAAACGGAAGCAGAAGGCGGGCGAGACCTATCAACCGCTGAAGGGCAAGACGTTGGGAATGATTTTTGAAAAATCATCCACCCGTACTCGCGTTTCGTTCGAAGTGGGCATGTACCAGCTCGGAGGGCACGCTCTGTTCCTCAGCAAGAATGACCTCCAGCTTGGTCGCGGCGAAACGGTATGGGATACGGCGCAGACGATGTCGCGCTACTTGGACGGCATTATGATTCGGACGTACGCGCATCGCACGGTCATCGATTTGGCACGCGGCGCGACGATTCCGGTCATTAACGGTTTGACGGATATGAATCATCCGTGTCAAGCGTTGGCCGATTACCAGACCGTGCTCGAGAAGAAGGGCAAGCTGCAAGGGCTGAAGCTCGCTTATATCGGAGACGGCAACAATATGGCACACTCGCTCATGCTGGGCGCAAGCAAGCTTGGCGTGAACATTGCGGTCGCTTCACCGGAAGGATATACGCCCGATGAGGGTATTGTGAAGCAATGCAAGGAGCAGGCCGGAGCATTCGGTTCCGATGTTCTCGTGACGCAGGATCCGAAGGAAGCGATCGCGGATGCTGATGTCGTATACACGGATGTCTGGGCGAGCATGGGTTTCGAATCGGAGCAGCAGCTGCGCGAGATGGCATTCCGCCATTTCCAGGTGAACGAGGAGCTGACGCGCTATGCGAAGCCGGATTACCTCTTTTTGCACTGCTTGCCTGCGCACCGTGGCGAGGAAGTGAGCGAAGGCGTCATCGATGGCAAGCATTCCGTTATTTTCGACCAAGCAGAGAATCGACTGCATGCGCAGAAGGCGATTATGGCCGCGCTGATGGGTTAACAGGGATGAGATATGAATCTAGCAGGATGAGAATTGCGATCAGCGAACGGGGGAAATACGATGGCGAAGAACAAGATTGTGCTGGCCTACTCGGGCGGGCTTGATACATCGGTCATTTTAACATGGCTCAAAGAAACATATGATGCGGAAATCATCACCTTCACAGCGGATATCGGTCAGAAAGAAGAGTTGGACGGCTTGGAGGAAAAGGCGATTGCGACCGGTGCCTCTAAAGTATATATTGATGATTTGCGTGACGAATTTGCGCGCGATTTCATCTATCCGATGTTCCAGGCGGGGGCGCTTTACGAGGGGCAATATTTGCTCGGTACGAGCATCGCGCGTCCGCTTATCGCGAAGCGCATGGTTGACATTGCCCGCAAAGAAGGGGCGATCGCGATTGCCCATGGCGCCACTGGCAAGGGCAACGACCAAGTTCGCTTCGAATTGACGGCGGCATCGCTTGCGCCGGATATTCAAGTGATCGCGCCGTGGCGTTCGGAGGAATTCCGTGCGCAGTTCCCGGGCCGCGCGGAAATGATCGCCTATGCCGAGAAGCATGGCATTCCGGTGCAGGCTTCCGCCGCGAAATCTTATTCGATGGACCGCAATTTGCTGCACATCAGCTTCGAGAGCGGAGTGCTAGAAGACCCATGGTTCGATGCCAGCGCAGATGCGAGCAAGGATATGTATGTGCTGAGCGTATCGCCGGAGGATGCCCCGAACGAGGCGGAAATGGTGGAGCTTGCGTTCGAGCAGGGCGATTGCGTTGCCATCAACGGCGAGCAGATGTCGCCGCTGCAGGTGATGGAGACGTTGAACGAGCTTGGCGGCAAGCACGGCATCGGCCGCATCGACATGGTGGAGAACCGCTTCGTCGGCATGAAGAGCCGCGGCGTGTATGAGACACCGGGCGGCACGATCTTGTTCACGGCTCACCGCAAGATGGAATCGTTGACGATGGACCGCGAGGTCATGCACCTGCGCGATTCGCTCATTCCGCAGTACAGCTCGATTGTGTACAACGGCTTCTGGTTCGCGCCGGAGCGCCTTGCCATTCAAGCGCTCGTCGCCGAGAGCCAGAAGCATGTGACGGGTACAGTGCGTCTCAAGCTGTACAAAGGCAACATCATTGGAGCGGGTGTACAGAGTCCGCTTAGCTTATACAATCCGGATATCGCCACGATGGAGGCAGATCCATCGCAAGCGTATGATCAGAATGACGCCACCGGCTTCATCCATCTGCACGCGCTGCGCCTGAAGGTAGCTTCCGGCGTTCACGGCACGAGCGTTCATGGAGCGAAGCTGGAGCAAGTGAAAGTGGAAGTGTAACGGAAAGACATACAGACATGCGCGGGAGGCGATTCCTTAAGCGACAATCCCAATCCCGCCGCCTTCATTGGAAGGCAGCCGGACGCGCATGGTGAGGAGGAAACGACGTGAGCAAATTGTGGGGCGGCCGGTTCACGAAGCAGACGGACCAGTTGGTGGAGCAGTATACGGCGTCCATCACTTTTGATAAAGAGATGGCGGAAGAAGACATTCAAGGCAGCCTTGCCCACGTGACGATGTTAGGCAAGTGCGGCATTTTGCCGCAGGATGATGTCGAAACGATCAAAGAAGGCTTGCATCAGGTGATGAATCGGATCCAGAGCGGGGACATGAATTATTCCGTCTCCGATGAAGATATCCATATGAATATCGAGAAGACACTGATCGACCTGATCGGTCCGGTCGGGGGCAAGCTCCATACGGGCCGCAGCCGCAACGATCAGGTGGCGACCGACATGCACTTGTATTTGCGCAAGCGGGTCGTCACGTTCGCCGGCTTGCTGGTACAGCTGCAGGAAGCGCTTTTGAAGCAGGCAAAGGCCAATCTGGATACGATTGTGCCTGGCTATACGCATTTGCAGCGGGCGCAGCCGATTCTGTTCGCCCATCATCTGATGGCGTATGTGTCCATGTTCGAGCGGGACATCGAGCGTCTGACGGACAGCTACAAGCGCATCAATACGCTGCCGCTTGGCGCAGGAGCTCTCGCGGGCACGACCTTCGCCATCGACCGCCATTTCGTGGCGGAAGAGCTTGGCTTCGAGCGGGTCTACGAGAACAGCTTGGATGCGGTGAGCGACCGGGATTTCATTGTGGAATTCCTGTCGAATGCCTCGCTCATCATGATGCACTTGTCCCGCTTGTGCGAGGAGCTGGTACTCTGGTCGAGCACCGAGTTCCAATTTATCGAGCTAGACGATGCATTCTGCACCGGTTCGAGCATTATGCCGCAGAAGAAAAACCCGGACGTGGCGGAGCTCGTCCGCGGCAAAACCGGACGCGTGTACGGCCATCTCGTCGGCATGCTGACCGTGCTGAAGGCGCTCCCGCTTGCCTACAATAAAGATATGCAGGAAGACAAGGAAGGCATGCTCGATACAGTGGAGACGCTGGATGGCGCATTGCGTCTGTTCGCCCCGATGGTAGAGACAATGAAAGTGAACCGCGACCGGATGCGTCAAGCGGTGCGTCAAGACTTCTCCAATGCGACGGACATTGCGGACTTCCTCGTGAACAAGGGCATGCCGTTCCGTCAGGCGCACGAGGTCATTGGCAAGACAGTTCTCTATTGCATCGAGCAGAACAAATACTTGCTCGACCTGTCGCTAGACGAGTTCCAGCAGTTCTCTCCGCTGTTCGACGAAGTCATTTACGAGGTGCTTCAGCCCGAAAATGTCGTCAATGCGCGCAACGTCTTCGGCGGAACCGCCTCGGTTCAAGTGGAAGCGGCTATTCACCGGGCGGAACAGGCGATGGTGCAGTCGAACGCATGGCTGAAAGAGAAGGCAGCAGCGAATTCGCTGAAATAAAGCTCGTTCCCAGTAGAGCGGTTGAATCGAAACCTGCTGCACGAAAAAGAGCATGCGCGTTAATAGCGTCCTGTGAGGCGCTGACGCGTTTGCTCTTTTTGTATTCCGCACTTTTCACAATTCCATCATTTGCCTACATATGTAAACTTGTGTATAATTGACGAAAGTGCTTGCGCTTTTACCCAATTTCATAAGGAGGGATGTCCATGCCTCAACCGAAGTACGTCACCGACATCGACAAGATTACTCAGTTGCCCGAGACGGAAAGGAAACGGCTTAAGGAGATCACAGAGAAATTTGTATTCCGCGTCAACGATTATTATTTGAACTTAATTGATTGGAACGACCCCGATGACCCGATACGGAAGCTGGTTATACCGAATACGGGCGAGCTTCAAGAGTACGGTCGCTGGGATGCCTCAGACGAGGACACGAACTACGTCGTTCCCGGCTGCCAGCACAAGTATGGCACGACCGCACTGCTTATCGTGTCAGAAGTATGCGGCGCCTACTGCCGATACTGCTTCCGCAAACGCTTATTCCGCAACGATGTCAAAGAAGCGATGTCCGATGTGAATCCGGGCCTAGCTTACATTGCCGAACACCCCGAAATCAACAATGTCCTGTTAACCGGTGGAGACAGCTTAATTCTTGCCACCCCCAAGCTGCGCATGATTTTTGAACGCTTACGTGCCATTCCACATGTGAAGGTTATTCGCCTAGGCTCCAAGCTGCCTGTATTTAATCCGATGCGCATCTATGAAGACGAGCAATTGCTAGAGACGATTCGGGAATTTTCTACCCCTGATAACCGCATTTATGTTATGGCGCATATCAATCATCCCAGAGAGATTACTCCGGAAGCCAAGCGTGGCTTCGAGGCGCTCCATCAAGCGGGCGCGATCGTCGTCAACCAGACGCCGGTGCTGCGCGGAATTAACGACAATGCCGACGTGCTCGGCGAACTGCTCGATAAGCTGTCCTGGGCTGGCGTGACCCCCTATTATTTCTTTATTAACCGTCCGGTGGCGGGAAACAGCGAGTTCGTGTTGCCTCTTCAAGACGTATACCGTCTCGTGGAGGAAGCGAAGTCCAAGACGTCTGGACTAGGTAAAAGAGTGCGGTTATCCATGAGCCACACGTCGGGCAAGATTGAAATCTTGGCGATAGAGGACGGGAAAGCGTATCTGAAGTATCACCAATCCCGTGATGGGAATTACGGCAAGTTCATGGTGCTCGACTGCCCCGCTGATGCCGCCTGGTTCGACGATATGCCGGGCAATGAGCAGTATTGGACGCCACCGCAAAAAAAATCGGAGGACATCGTTTCAGTGAACGCGCTTCCTGATATGCCACAGCGGCGAACGAGGAGGGATGCGTAATGCAACGTTCTGTACCGCCGGTAAGCCAAGCGGCAGCACCTAACGCCTCCCCGGAGCAAGGCTCGGAAGAAGAGGCGCCCCCCATTATTAATGCAGACGGGGTATTTCAAGAAATGCAGCGCAACGCTGTAGAATACCTTCGTCTGCAATTTACCGACATGTTCGGTGCCATGAAGCAGCTCATCGTGCATCGTGACGAGGCAAAAGCGGCTTTGGAGGGAAAAGTGTTGTTTGACGGTTCATCGGTCAAAGGGTACGGCGGCGTAGATCGCTCTGATCTCGCCTTGCATCCGGATCCAACTTCATTCCATGTGGAGACGTGGCACGTGAAGGCCACACGCATTGCGTCGGTATATTGCGATGTACGGACCGTAGACGGAGATCGTGCGCCGGGGTGTACACGCAGCATGCTCCGTAAAGTGATAAGTGAAGCGAATCAGATGGGCTATTCTTATCATATCGGCGTAGAGGGCGAATTTTTCCTCTATCCGCTGGATGAACAAGGTGTACCGATGCCGGAGACGCATGACCAGGGAGGTTATTTCGACCCTTTTCCCCTGGATCGCGGAGAAGAAGCGAAGCTGGAACTGCTGCAAGAGATGAGGAAGCAGGGCTTTCAATTGGAAGCCTCGCATCACGAAGTGGCTCCCGGTCAACACGAGATTAACTTCCGCTTTGGCGAAGCGCTCATGATTGCTGACCGTTGGCAGACGTTCAAGCAGCTGACGAAGCAAGTGGCGATACGCAATGGGCTGCATGCGACCTTTATGCCGAAGCCGATGAGCGGTCATAATGGCAACGCGCTGCATTGCAATCAATCGTTGCAGCAGAAGGGGCGCGGCAACGCGTTCCATGACCCGGAGTCGCGGACTGAACTTAGCGATACGGCTTTGCATTTTGTCGCCGGCTTGCTGAACCATGCGAAGGGGATGGCTGCAATTTCGAATCCGATCGTCAATTCTTACAAGCGGCTGCTACCGGGATATGAAGCGCCGACGCACATCACATGGTCGGGCAGCAATCGCACCGCTCTAATCCGCATTCCAGCGGCACGCGGTGCCGGGACGCGGGTGGAATATCGTCCGCCGGATCCAACGGCCAATCCGTATCTGCTGTTCGCCATCATGCTGAAGTCAGGCTTGGAAGGCATTCGGAATCGGGAAGCTCCGCCGGAGGAAGCGAAGGGCGACCTTCACGCACTGGCAGAGCAAGACCGTTCCAATTGGGCTGCATATCCACGCGATCTGTACGAAGCGCTGCAGCATATGGAGCAAGATGCGCTTGTCCGGGATGTGATGGGCAAGGAAGCGATGCAAGAGTATGTCTCGGAAAAATACCGGGAGTACGACAGTTATGCGGCGGAAGTGCACGATTGGGAGATGACGACGTATTTCCGCAGCTTTTGAGCACGAGGACGGCGTAGGGCGTGACCCACAAGAGGATGGCGTTTCAGCCATTCTCTTGTTTTTAACTCGCATCTGACCAACTGAAAGAAATGCGGTGAAATTATGTGCTTTTCAGTTTGCGCTGCAGGATGTAATATATCTGTAAAGCCGTGTGCATACAGCTTCAGCGGCGTTGTCGAATATACTAGGAGATAGGGGCGGGTGATCCAATGGAATTTCCGTCTCGTCAAGATTTCGAACTGCTGTCCAAGGAGCAGCGAATCGAGACGATTAAAGCATTGCGCCTTCATTATCGCATTGTCGAGATGGCGCACAATTTCGGATTCAACAATTCATCTTCCTACTATGCGTGGCTAAAAAAACAAGACATCTATGAAGAGCTGTGCGGCAAAAGAGAGCTGCATAAGGCCGAACTGCCAACGCCAGAACGAACCATGGAAAAGTATCAGCAGGAGCGAGCAATGGACATGTACCGACAAGAGAGATTTATGGACATGCATCGGAACGAGAAGACTGTGGAATCCGGTCCGCAAGCACAGGTGAACGCCAGTGCCGATACCGTCAGCTTCAAGTATAACCTCTCGTTGAATGGTTCCGACGCCGCCAATCTTCTTCGGAAAATTGCAGCCTACATCGAAGATGATGCCCAGCTCTTTACGGTAGAAGTGGCAGTCACCAGAAATTCTGCAAAGCACGACGAATAAATGCCGATTGGTTCAACGTCGGCAGCGAAAAGCCCTTCGGATTATTGGCCGTTCATGGCCGTAATATCGCAGGGCTTTTTGCGTTGCGCGGACAGGACTCGATATCGTAGAGTTTTTTGCATTACGCGGACACGATACCATGTCGCAGCATGTTTTTGCATTTTAGCTTGTCCTAGTATCCGGTTATGCAGCTGATGTGCAAGTCCCGCTGAGCGCCTTTGTTTCACTCTCCCCGCGACTCAGGGATTCAAAACAGGTATGAGCAGTTAAGCGTTCATTCAATTATTTTGGTAAAAGACAATGTCTGTGAGGAGTATGCAATGAGCCGAGCGTATACTATCTTTCCAATACTTCGTATTCCGATTTAAGCATGCCGTAATACACTAAATCCTCGAAGCGATCCCATTTCAGGACGTGCTCGCGGAACATTCCTTCCTGCTTCATACCGAGCTTTTCAATCACTTTGGCTGAGGCCGGATTGCTGGCCATTGACGCAGCCCACATTTTGTGGAGCTCCAAGGACCCGAAGCCGAATGCCATAACACGCCGTGCCGCCTCCGTAGCAAAGCCCTGCCCCCAGTATGGCTTTCCAACAAAATAGGCCAATTCCCCCCGCCGATGATGGCTGGCGATGTTGATGCCCATGCACCCCATTAACGAATCATTGTCTTTGTGGATAATGGCAAACGCATAACCGCTGCCCAGTCGGGCCGCCTCTTGTCTGGATTCAATCCAGTCGGCGGCGCCATCTGGATAGGGATGGGGAATGGATAGTGTGGTCTTCGCAATATCAATATGTCCGGCCAATTGCTGCACGTGATGGGCATCGCGAAGCTCGAACGGCCGCCTTTCCGTTTCCAGAACAGGCTGCATAGGAACACCCCTTATCAATATATTTCTAAAAATATAGTACAAGGTTCGGAAAAAGCAAGGGGTTATTCTTATGGTTACTGGAAATCAGGTCCGTTGACGCCATCCTCCAAAATCGGGCCTTGCTCTTGCTTAGGATTGGCCGGCGGGTCCGAAGTTCCCGTGTTGACGGCAACGAGCGTCGGCTGCGGTCTATACGTATCCACTGCGATACGCTGGCGTTCGACTTGTTTGCCGTTCATGAGCTTAATGCGGTACGATTCGACGACATATCCCTTCTTGCCCCGCTGCAACGTTTCGTGCCCGCCGACCGGCAGATCCGCATTTTTCACATATTTAATCGCAGGCTCCAACACCTTCACCGTCTTGGTCTCCATTTTGTAAGACACATTTGAATCCATCGTGCCGAAAAATTTAATCGAGAGACGATTATTTTCAGCAGTGGTACGGATGAGCAGATGCTTGCCGGTCGTATTTTTAAATTTGAAATTAATATATCCTTGCGAGAAGGTTGCATCGAGTCCAATCGGTAAATACGATACCGGCAGGGAATGATTGCGCCGTTCGACAATTTCAAGTCCGGTGCGCAGCACAGCGTTGTATAGCGTGCTCGACACTTGGCAGATGCCGCCCCCGATTCCCGGAACGAGCTTGCCGTTATAAATGACGGGAGCTTCCTTGAAGCCGTACTTCTTCTCCGTTTCCGCGATAACTTTGTCGTAGTCGAACACGTCTCCTGGCTTCAACACCATGTCGTCAATCGTCTTCGCCGCTGACATGACGTTGTGCGTCCGCCCGTCTTCCGCTTGCACGAAGCTCGTCGAGAACTCGACGATTTTCCGTTCAATGCCTTCTGCCTTTAATGATGCCATCGTCACCGGCGGCTCGCTCACGACAAGCGGAACTTCAATCGCAATCGTTTGCCCTTCATGCCAAGTATGCGGGATAGCAGCTCGTATAAGCTGTTCCATCTGCATGCGATCAATGCGATATACCGTTTTCTCAGGCGTATACTGAACCTGATCGCCATCTGCAATTTTCCGCACGGCATTGACGGGTTTCCCGAACGACTTCGTTTCCCACCCTGGCGTCAAGCGTTCCTTCCATACATTTTCCTTCCAGTGAAAGCGAAGCGTCCATTCCTTAGGGAATTTCCATCTGGCTTTGATACGATCTAGGAGAGAGCCTTCCTGTAGTCGCTGCAATGCGATCAGGATTTCGCCGGCGTCGTATTGAACCCCGAGTTCAGATAGTGTCGTCTTGACTGGGTCCACGCCAGAGCTCCCAAATGTAAAAATGAACGGAGTACGTTCCAGCTGTTGGATACGCTCGCTCAGCTCCTGACGGAATCCTTCAATAGATTGTCCACTGACATCCCATGATGAAATTCGTACCTGAGGCGGTATCGTAGCCTGTGAGGCGTAGCTATGCCCCCATCCCCACAGTGCGGTAACGGCTAACAGAAGCGAGGCGAGGATGATAAACAGTGCATGTATTTTTTTCAAAGCAATGCCTCCTGCATTAAAAAAGTGAAAAATCAATCTTTTTTCACTATATGCGCGGGGTTAGGCAAACTTTACTTGGAAAGCGATCGGGATGCTCACCGGGGTGGACAAGACGGCTTTTTCACCCTTGATTTTGTATTCATAAACTATACTTATCTGCTGTGTTTTTTTAAAAACTCAACTGTTTTCCCTAACGTTTGTTCAGCATGCGGGGAAGTAAAATCAAATTGATACTCATGTCCTAATTCGGGATTGGTCCCGTCAAATAAAACACTTTCCACCTCCACATTATTCTTTGTTAGAACATCTATCAGATCTGCTGAATGTGGCGCCAGAGGATCGACATCCCCAACTGTCAAAAAGGTAGGAGGGTAATCAGGTGTTATCTGTTTGACCGTAGACATCTCATCCAATCTAGAGAAAGAGGCGAAATCCTTTACTCCTGTATATGACCAAAATACCGTCTGAATCCCAATCTTCAGTATTGCAGACGACGGAGGATTAATCATTCTATCCATGTTAAAAACTCCACAGTATAAAAGAACTCCTTTTAGCTGTTTTTTATCGATGTGAGGGTGAATATCCATAGACTTTGCTAGTTCTTCATTAGATATAACCGCAACGGTTTGACTGGCGATTTGTGCACCCGCCGAATCGCCTCCAATGAACAATCGATTCATATCGCCTCCATATCGCGCCATATTGTCCTGCAAGTATTTCAGCGCTTGATTGGCTTGAATGATTGGACCAGGATATTTCTGCCCCGGCGCAATGGCGTAGTTAATATTTGCCACTACATATCCCTCGTTCGCTAGTGCCATTCCATATTCTTGCGTTTGTTCTTTACTGCCTGATACAAACCCACCTCCATGTATCCACATGATAACAGGGAGATCCTTGGCAGCATTCTTCGGATAATAGACATCTAAAAGGCTATTCTCTATTCCGTGCTTATCATACACAATATCTTTTTCGACATTAACTTGTTTTATTATGGTTTCAATGTTTTGAGGCGATGCAAAGGGTTTTGCTTCGAAAAGTTGTTTGATTAGTAATGCGTTGATCGCAGGCGTAAACTGACCAATTATGAATATGAGCAATATAGGAATAACAAGGATAGAGATAACAGAGATAGGAATCATCCATCGTTTTTTCTGATAAAACCTTTTCTTTTTTTTCATTCGAATCAACCTTTCCTTTCTAGTTGTTACTACTACTATTTAGTTTGTTAGTTGATCCCGCTAATGCAAGTATTGAGATTGTAACATAACTAGAATGACCATTAAAAATCGTAATAAACCTGAAGGATTCATTTATGGTTCGATCGACATTTTCCGTAATATGACCATGTCGAACTTGGTGCAGAGAGTAAAAAGATGTTGAAATTCGCTTTCTTTTAAAGGAATTGTTGAGCGGGTGTCGAATATATAGAGGCTAATCTTTAAAACATAGGGTGTGATAATTTGATAGAAATGCAAGATGTATGGAAGACGTATCAGGATGGCTCGCATGCTTTGCGCGGGATATCTGTATGTATCGAAAAGGATGAATTCGTTTATTTGGTTGGTCCCTCGGGAGCGGGGAAGTCGACCTTTATGAAAATAATCTATAGAGAAGAAGTTCCGACCAAGGGGCAAATTTTCGTCAGCGGGTTTAATATCGGCAAGCTGAAGCATCGCAAAATTCCGTTTGTCCGACGCAATATCGGGGTGGTGTTCCAAGATTTCCGGCTGCTGCCGAAGCTGACGGCATATGAGAATGTAGCTTTTGCAATGGAGGTCATCGAGGCGCCGAAGAAGGTCATTAAGCGCCGCGTACCGGAAGTGCTTGAACTGGTAGGTCTGAAGCATAAGGCAACGAGTCTCCCGGCTCAACTGTCGGGCGGGGAACAACAGCGGATCGCGATTGCCCGAGCAATCGTGAACAATCCATCTGTCATCGTAGCGGATGAGCCGACGGGGAACTTGGACCCGGAGACATCGTGGGGAATTATGAAGCTGCTGGAGGAAATCAATTTTCGCGGCACGACCATCGTCATGGCGACGCATAACAAAGATATCGTGAACTCGATGCGCAAACGCGTCATCGCTATTGAGCATGGTCATATCGTTCGAGATGAAGCGCGGGGGGAATACGGCTATGATTTTTAACAACTTGGCCCGCCACTTCAGAGAGGGAAGCAAGAGTGTTTTTCGCAACGGCTGGATGTCATTCGCTTCCGTCATTTCTATCGTCATCTCTTTGTTCATTCTCGGCGTGTTCATGTTCTTATCTATTAATGTGAACACCATTACGAACCAAATAGACAATCAGGTGCAAATTCGTGTGTTTATGAAGCTGGATACTACAGAGGAACAGAGACAGCTGGTGGAGACGGACATTGGCAACATGTCCGAAGTGAGCAAGGTCATTCCCGTGCCCAAAGAAGAAGGCATGAAGCTGCTGCAGGAAAGCTTGGGCGAAGATGGCAAGGATCTGTTGAGCGGCTATACGAAGGAAACGAATCCGCTGCCGGATTCATTTACGGTAGAGGTGTACGAGCCGACGGCGATCGCTATGGTAGCGAAGAAGATTAATGCCATTAATGAGACGAACAGCGCGAAGCCAATCTGGAAAGTGCAATACGGCAAGGGCACGGTAGAATCGCTCTTTAAAGTTACGCAGACAGTACGCAACTTTGGGTTAATCGTCGTAGCAGGCTTGGCGGTTACGGCCATGTTCCTCATTTCGAACACAATTAAAGTAACGATTATGGCGCGGCAGCGCGAGATAAGCATTATGAAGCTGGTAGGGGCGACGAATATGTTTATCCGCGGACCGTTTTTTATAGAAGGAGCGCTCTTGGGCATTCTCGGTTCGGCCGTTACACTCGGACTGTTGTTCTACGGATATCAGCAATTGATCACGCATTTCGAGTTCGGTTTATTAATGATTAAGCTGGTCCCGCTGCAGGACGTATGGCTTCTTATCGGCGGCACCTTGCTTGGCTTGGGAATTGTCATCGGCATGTGGGGAAGCACGATCTCCATCCGTAAATTTTTGAAAGTCTAAGTTCGAGGAGGAGCCGGATTGAAACCAAAGTACGGGAAAAAAAGATGGATAGCACTGTTTGCAAGCTTTGCAATTCTTTTCTCGATGGTGCCGCCATCCACTGGACAAGCGTCCGAATTGGATAAGGTTAATAAGGAACTGAAGCAGCTGCAGAGCGAGATGCGCGCAGCGGAGCTGAAGCAGCAGGAAGCAAAATCGACGAAGGCAGAAGCGCAGAAGATGGTCGTCAAGACCACTAAGGATATGAATGTGCTGCTGGGCGAAATCGATAAGAAAGCAAATGAGATGGTTTCCGTCGCCACGCAAATCGATACGTCGGAATCGAACCTGGAAACTACGGCGCATGAGCTTCAAGAGGTTAACCACCGTATTGAAGACCGGGGGAAGCTGCTCGATACACGCGTGAGGCTTATGTATACGAACGGATTCGTATCCTACATAGATGTTTTGTTCAGTGCTACGAGCTTCTCCGATTTCCTCGATCGAATCGATTCTTTGCAATCAATTGCGGCGCAGGATAAGGAAATATTGGCCGAGCATAAGCGTGATAAGCAGCTCGTCGTACAGAAGAAGCAGGAAATCGAGACGGAATTGAAGCGGGTCAAGCTGTTATATGCCAAGCTGGACAGCGCCAAGAAAGACCTGATGTTGAAGGAAAAAGAAAAAGAAGTCATGATTGCGAGCTACAATGAACAGATTGATGAATCGGATGAGGCGAGCGAGGAGCAGGAACGCTTGCTGATGGAATTCGCGCAGAAGCGCGCGGATTTAATCCGGAAGAAGAATAGCTTGAACAAGCCGAAGCCAACACAGAAGAGTCCGCAGCGAGTATATACGTATACTGGCGGTAAGCTCGGGGTGCCGCTCGCTGCCGATTATTACATTTCATCGAAATTTGGTTCCCGTACAGATCCGATTAATGGCAAAAGCGGCGCGTTCCATAGCGGTATCGACATGGCCGTAGCGGGTGGAACGCCGATTTATGCCGCAGAAAACGGAGCCGTCATACTGGCAGAATGGTGGAGTGGCTACGGAAACTGTGTTATTATTGACCATGGGAACGGGCTTTGGTCTTTATACGGTCATATCAAGAACGGTGGAATCAAGGTTAAGAAGGGCGATACGGTCAAGCGTGGTGACAAAATCGCGGAAGTCGGGGCGACTGGGCGCGCCACAGGCAATCACCTTCATTTTGAAGTTCGCTTGAACGGCGAACGTGTTGACCCAGAGGATTATTTAAAATAATTGCGGAATATTTGACATATAATAGTGAGTGTCACGTGGAAACGGCTGTGCCGTCCTCGTCTGAGGGCGTACGGTTTCTGCGTGATGAATCAGCACCTGCATGATGTGAAAGCAATATTTTCTGATTCCATTTGCACCAAGATGCTTTATAAGGTACCGGTTGTATAAACCGAAGGTTGAATGGCCCCGAGCTTATGCATACGGACAAGACGAAGGCGGTGATTTATATGTCGTTCAAAGGGCGTACCGTCGCTCTGCTTGTGGGAGCGGCGATGCTGGTAAGCAGCGCGTTAACGCTGACCGCTGTGGATTTGCCGATATTTGCAAGCGGAGGACAAGCTGCCGCGACGGGCAGTGGCCTATCGACGCAAGAAATGCAGAAGCTTAATTCAGCAATGGGAATTATCGAGAACAAGTTCTTTACGCCGGTCGATCGCGAGAAGCTGGTTAACGGTGCCGTACATGGCATGATTTCTTCCCTCGGAGATCCTTACTCTACGTTCATGGAGAAAGAGGAAGCGGAGCAGTTCAATCACAGTATTGAAGGCGCCTTTACCGGAATTGGCGCGGAAGTTACGATGGAGAATGGCGAAGTGACGGTGGTGTCGCCGATTAAAGGATCTCCAGCTGAGAAGGCGGGGGTTATGCCGAAGGACGTCCTGCTGTCGGTGAATGGCGAGAGTCTGGAAGGCAAGAACTTGAACGAGGCCGTAGCGAAAATTCGCGGCCCAAAAGGATCGAAGGCGAAGATTACAATTAAGCGCGCCGGCCAATCCAAGCCGATGGAGCTTGTCGTCGTGCGGGACGAAGTGGATATGGAGACGGTCTATCCGAAGATGCTGGAAGACAAAATCGGCTATATCGAGATTCGCCAGTTCTCTCTGAACACATTCGAGCGATTTAAAGAGGAACTGGAGAAGCTGGAGAAGCAGGGCATGAAGGGACTCGTCATTGATGTGCGCAACAACCCGGGCGGGGTGCTGGATATCGTGCAGAAGATGACGGAGTTGTTCGTGCCGAAGGGCAAACCGATCGTCCAGATTGAAAATCGCAACAAAGAGCGCGATCGTTACAATTCCCAAGGCGCAGCTGGAGTGAAATCTTATCCAGTGACGGTGCTAACGAATAAAGGCAGCGCCAGCGCTTCAGAGATTATGGCCAGTGCGCTCAAGGAATCGGCAGGCGCTAAGCTGGTCGGTGAGCATACGTTCGGTAAAGGCACAGTTCAGACGAGCTACGATTCCGGTGATGGCGGATTGATTAAGATTACGATTGCCAAATGGCTGACGCCAAACGGCAACTGGATTCACCAGAAGGGCATCGAACCGGATATTTCGGTGCAGCAGCCTGATTTCTATTACGTGGCTCCGATTACTAAAGATACGACGCTGAAGTTCGACATGAATGATGCGGACGTGAAAAACGTTCAAATTATGCTGGATGGCCTCGGCTATAAGCCTGGACGCAAGGACGGCTACTTCTCGAAGGAGACGGAAACGGCGATCAAGGCATTCCAGCGCGATCACAAGCTGGGGGTCACCGGCTCGGTGGACGCTAAGACAGGTGAACAACTGGAGCAAGCGATTATGAAGGCAATGCGTGATCCGAAGAACGATGCGCAATTGCATAAAGCGGTAGACACATTGCAGAAGGAAATTCGGTAAAGTCTGTCGAATACAAGGAAGGTCGCAAGCTTCGGCTTGTACCTTCCTTTTTTTATTTCCTTGTTGCATAGTGCTGGAACATAACGTTGATATACATGAGAGTAAGACAGGTTGGGTTGTGGAAAGGAGCGGGTGAAGTGGACCTCCTAGCGGAAATCGGTGTTCATTTGGCAGAAGGATTGCTGCAATGGCTGCTGTCGCCATTTTATTGGTTGGCAATCATCCTCATTGCGATGTACTATCGGAGACAGGTGACGCTGGAACGAAGGCTGTTCTCCGTCAAGATGCATAGTTGGGCGGAGCAAACATGGCATGCGTGGCTTGGTGGTCTCGCAGCGGGCCTCATCGTATCGGCGGCCGCCATCGGGCTCGGAATTACCGTAACCCGCGAGGTTGTTATTGCGCTGTGGATTGTCGCTTTGCTGCTGCTGCTTGTGCGTGTGCGTTTCTTATGTCTCGCTTATTCTGCCAGCGTGCTTGCCTTGCTGCAGTTCGGATTGCGCGTATTTGCGCCAGACTGGACGGTGGACGGATGGGGCGGAACGATGATCGCAGCGATCCGTGACATGGATGCGGCTGGCCTGCTGGTGCTCGTTGCGCTGCTGCATGCCGCGGAAGCTTGGCTCATTCGCAAGCAAGCAGCAAGGATGGCCGGGCCGCTGTTCATGGAGAGCAAGCGCGGCCGCATCGTCGGCGCGTATCAGATGCAGAGCCTCTGGCCGGTGCCGCTCATGCTGCTCTTTCCGACAGCGACAGCGGGAACGCCGCTGCCTTGGACGCCGCTCTTCGGCGGTGATATCTGGCTGCAGGGCTGGACGCTTATTGCATTTCCAGTCATGATCGGCTTCTCCGAGCTGACGTTCACACGCTTGCCGCAAGAGAAGGCGGCGGTCAGCGCTTCGCGCCTGTTCGCATACGCGGCGGTGCTGCTCGCGCTCGGCTTGGCAGCGACATGGTGGTCGCCGCTCGTGCCGGTTGCTGCTATCGCCGCGCTCGTGCTTCACGAAGCGCTCATCTGGTACAGCCGCCGCGAGGAAAGTGAACGCAGCCCTGTCTTCACACAGGATGCGCGCGGTCTGCGCGTGCTGGCGGTACTGCCGGGCAGCCCGGCGCAGGAGCTCGGCATCCGCATCGGCGAGGTCATCGCGAAGGCAAATGGCATTTCCGTGCGAACGAAGGAACAGCTGCATCAGGCGCTGCGGTCAAATGCGGCATTTTGCAAGCTTGAAGTGTACGATGCGAACGGAGAAGTCCGCTTCCTGCAGCGTGCGCTGTATGCGGGAGAGCATCATCAGCTGGGCGTGCTGCTGGCACCGGACAATAGCGTCAGCTTTGTTGCAGTAACGAGGCAGCCTTCCTTTTTCGCGCTGCTCGCTGCACCATGGGCGAAGCTGAAGCAGGGGTTCGGCCCGAAGCAAGATGAGCAAGGAATATCCATAGGGAACGATAGGGCGGATAAACATGAAGAAGCTCACCGGCCGACTGCAACGACGGACACCTCGATATAAATGAAAAAAGCTCACATCCAACGCAGGATGTGAGCTTTTTATATCAAAATATAGATAATTGCTGTGAATTGTGGATAACTGATTGCGAAACAGTCTGAATTGTCCAGAAGTTGTTAACAAACTGTTGATATATCAGTGCATAACGTGGATAACTCTGTTAACATTGTGCATAAACTGTGTATTTCCAGACATTATGTGATTGATAGGACTGATGGCGTAATAATCTGAATTACTGCACCATATTGCGTAGAACGATAATTTCGACTCTTCGGTTCTGCTGGCGGTGCTCTTCCGTTTTGTTATCCACAACGGGGCGGGTTTCACCATATCCGGCAATTTGGAACTGTTCAGGATCCAGCTTCTTCTCGTCCACTAGGAAACGAAGCACAGACAACGCGCGTGCTGCGGACAATTCCCAGTTGTCCTTGTATCGTCCGCCTGGCGCGAAGGCAAGATTATCTGTATGCCCTTCAATACTGATGGTCGTATTCAGCTGTGGGAACAAGCTGGCGAGCTTGTCCATCGTCGGCATTGCTTTCTGCTTCAGATCGGCCCGGCTCAAGTCGAACAGCAGCTTGTCGCTCATACGGATTGCAATCCCTTTCGGAATATCCGACACTTCAATTTGCTCACCGAGCTTGTTGTCATCCACATATTGCTGAATGACGTTCATGAAGTTTTTCAATTCCTCTTCCTGCTTGCGAAATGCTAAATCTTTGTTCGTTATCGTTCCAATCGCAACTGCATGCTCTTCCTTCATGTCACCCGAACCACCGTCTTGAGCGGTGTCGAGGGCGCCGGTCTCTCCGGTCTTCAGATAACCGCCGTCCAGGATGCCAGACCCCTTCGGCAGGGCGGAATCGGCATTGCGGAAGGAGAGTTGAAGCGTCTCGGAAAGTGATTCATACTTATCCGCATCCACTTGGCTCATGGCGTACATGATGACGAAAAATATCATGAGCAGCGTAATCAAGTCGGCATAGGTGATAAGCCAGCGCTCGTGACTCTCTGTCTTGGCGGCGCCCTTTCTATTTCTGCGTCTCATGAATCATCCCTCGCTTTGCGTCCGGAACCATCTTCAGCGGTTGTAACGAATCTTCGGCGAGCAGGAACGAGCCAAGCTTTTTGCGCACAATTTGCGGGTTCTCTCCCGCCTGGACAGACAATATGCCGTACTCCATCATTTCCATTAAGCGAATTTCTCCCTCGCTGCGCGATTTGATCTTGCTCGCGATCGGAAGATAGATGACATTGGCCGTTGCGACCCCGTACAGAGTAGCCGTGAAAGCGACTGCAATGGAAGGACCGAGCGCTGAAGGATCGGAGAGATTGCTAAGCACGTGAATCAGCCCCATGACCGTTCCGATAATTCCCATAGTAGGCGCATAGCCGCCGGCAGCTTCGAATATTTTGGCATAGCCGTCATGCTTCTCTTCGACGCCATCCATTTCAAGCTCAAGCATCTGCTTGATTAGCTCTGGATCTGTGCCGTCCACCACCATCATCATGCCATCGCGCAAGTATCCGTTCTCATGCTTCTGCGCATGGCTCTCCAAGGCCAGAACTCCTTCACGGCGGGCAATATTGCTCATCGCCACGATGTCGTCAATCAGCTTCTGCGCGTCTGTCGGGTTGCGCTGGAAAGCCATTTTGAGTGCGCTTGGGATGTTGCGCAGACGTTTGCCCGGAAAGCTGACGACAACCGCTGCAATCGTGCCCCCAAATACGATGAGTGCGGCGGTCTTCTCCCATAAACCGCTGATCTGGCCTCCTTCCCACAAAAAGCCGCCGATTAATGCGGCTAATCCTGCGATAATGCCAATTACCGTCGTTTTATCCATAAGTTAATCCTCTCCCGTTAAACATACATTTCCCATTTGCATCCAATCCATGAAAGGAGTATAATGAAAAGGGAACAAACATTCCTATTTTGAACGTATTAAGGACTTGGGCTAGACAGGAGCGCAACCGTCCTTATCCACGTATAAAAAGAACTGAAGAAGCGGTCATTTTGGATGGCGCATCCGCTTCTCTAATTTTTGCGCTGTCTCCTATTTTTATCGGGTGAAGATTGGGTAAAGTTTAGGGAGGGATCCACCCCGTCATGTTTTGCATGCGTTTTGAGTCGGGGGACCTAGATGAATGAATACCCTTCAGGTGAAATCAGGATTAAGGAACCATTCGCAAGATGGTAATAATAGAAGTAAGAACTGAATACGGAAAGTGCGGTGAAGTGATGGCAGATTTGGAAATCAGCACGAAGACGTTCGAGCTAGAATCGGAATTTGCGCCTCAAGGAGATCAGCCCCAAGCTATTGAACAGTTGGTAGAGGGTGTGTATCAAGGAAAGAAGGTTCAGACTCTGCTCGGTGCCACGGGAACAGGGAAGACGTTTACGATTGCCCAGATGATTGCCCGTGTGAACCGGCCGACGCTCGTTATTGCGCATAACAAGACGCTCGCGGCGCAGTTATGCAGCGAGTTCAAAGAGTTTTTCCCGAATAACTCGGTAGATTACTTTGTAAGTTATTACGATTATTATCAGCCGGAGGCGTACATTCCCTCTTCGGATACGTATATCGAGAAGGACTCGAGCATCAATGAAGAGATTGATAAGCTGCGCCACTCTGCGACGAGTTCGCTGTTCGAGCGGCGGGACGTCATTATCGTAGCGAGTGTATCCTGCATATATGGCTTGGGTTCTCCGATTGAATACGGAAATCTTGTGTTATCTCTACGTACCGGAATGGAGAAGCCGCGCAACGTCATATTGTCGAAGCTGGTAGACATTCAGTATCAGCGCAATGATATGAACTTTGTCCGCGGGACGTTCCGCGTGCGCGGGGATGTTGTAGAAATCTTCCCGGCCTCGAAGAGTGAGCATGCGGTGCGCATCGAGCTATTCGGGGACGAGATTGAGCGCATTACGGAAATTGATGTATTAACGGGAGAAATTATCGGTGAACGCGACCATATCGCTATCTTTCCGGCTTCTCACTTTGTTACGGCTGAAGAGACGATGAAGGTGGCGCTCGTTAATATCGAGCGTGAATTGGAAGAACGGCTGGAAGTGCTGCGTGATCAGGGCAAGCTGCTGGAGGCGCAGCGTCTAGAACAGCGGACGCGGTATGATATCGAGATGATGCAGGAGATGGGCTTCTGTTCCGGGATCGAGAACTACTCGGGTCCGCTAACGTTCCGGGAACCCGGAGCGACTCCGTATACGCTGCTTGATTATTTCCCAGATGATTTCCTGATTGTCGTTGACGAGTCGCATGTAACACTGCCGCAGATTCGCGGGATGTACAACGGAGACCGCGCCCGGAAGGAAGTGCTCGTGGAGCATGGCTTCCGTCTGCCGTCTGCGCTGGATAACCGGCCGCTTAAGTTCGAGGAATTCGAACAGAAGATGGGTCAATCCATTTTTGTATCGGCAACGCCAGGACCATACGAAATAGAGCACTGTCCGGAAATGATCGAACAGATTATTCGTCCGACTGGACTGCTTGACCCTGTCATTGAGGTGCGTCCGACGAAAGGACAGATCGATGACCTGATCGAGCAGATCCGCATTCGCTTGGCGAAGGATGAACGGGTGCTCGTGACGACGCTGACGAAGAAGATGTCAGAGGACTTAACCGATTACTTGAAGGAAATCGGTATTAAAGTACGCTATCTGCACTCTGATATTAAGACGCTGGAGCGCATGATGCTGCTTCGCGATCTGCGCCTGGGCGTATTCGATGTGCTGATAGGCATTAACCTGCTGCGGGAAGGATTGGACTTGCCGGAGGTGTCGTTAGTTGCGATACTGGATGCCGACAAGGAAGGCTTCTTGCGTTCGGACCGATCGCTCATTCAGACGATCGGACGTGCGGCGCGCAACTCGGATGGATACGTCATTATGTATGCTGATAAGATGACCGACTCTATGACGAAGGCTATTAAGGAGACGGAACGCCGCCGCAGCATACAGATTGCGCACAATGAGAAGCACGGCATTACGCCGCAGACGATTCGCAAGAAAATTCGCGACGTCATTGAAGCGACGAAGACAGCTGAATCGAAGGGTGAGTATGATATTGGCAAGTCCGTGGAGAAGCTGTCTAAGAAAGACCGCCAATCACTGATTCAGCGTTTGGAGAAAGAAATGAAAGATGCAGCCAAGAACTTGCAGTTCGAACGCGCGGCCGAGCTGCGTGACGCTCTGCTTGAACTACGGGCGATGGAATAACAATTCGGAAGGCTTCATGAGGTTCGAGTGAACCCGAAAAGCAGGAGGGTAACCCATTGGCGAGTGAACATATAGTGATTAAAGGGGCGCGTGCCCATAATCTGAAAAATATAGATGTGACGATTCCTCGTGATAAGTTCGTCGTTCTGACGGGCTTAAGCGGCTCGGGAAAATCGTCTTTAGCGTTTGATACCATTTATGCGGAAGGCCAACGGCGTTACGTGGAGTCGCTCTCTGCCTACGCACGCCAATTTCTAGGACAGATGGAGAAGCCGGACGTCGATTCGATAGACGGCTTATCTCCAGCCATTTCGATCGACCAGAAGACGACAAGCCGCAACCCGCGTTCCACCGTTGGAACAGTCACGGAAATTTACGATTACTTGCGCTTGCTGTTCGCCCGCATCGGGCATCCACATTGCCCGGAGCACGGGATTGAGATTACGTCGCAGACGGTCGAGCAGATGGTGGACCGCATCATGTCTTATCCAGAACGGACCAAGCTGCAGCTCTTGGCGCCAGTCATCTCCGGACGCAAAGGCGAGCATAAGACGGTGCTCGCCGACATCCAGAAGCAGGGCTTCGTGCGCGTACGCGTAGATGGCGAGATTCGCGAAGTATCGGAGAGCATTGAGCTCGACAAGAACCGCAAACATAGCATCGAAGTCGTCGTTGACCGGATCGTCGTCAAGGATGATGTTCAAGCTCGCTTGGCCGATTCGATCGAGACGGCGCTGCAGATGTCAGGCGGCAAGCTGCTCGTCGATATTATCGGCGAAGAAGAACTCATATTCAGCTCGAATCTGGCTTGTCCGACTTGCGGCTTCAGCATGGATGAATTATCTCCGCGGATGTTCTCGTTCAATAGTCCGTTCGGCGCTTGTCCGGAATGCGACGGACTTGGCATGAAGATGATTGTCGATCCCGAGATGTTGATTCCTAATCAGGAGAAAACCATTGATGACGGAGCGTTCGAAGCATGGGCCGGGAGCACTTCGAACTACTATCCGCAGTTCCTGAAGTCGGTCTGCGACCATTACGGCATTCCGACCGATATTCCGATAGCGCAGCTCGAGCCGGATCAGATGACGAAGCTGCTGCATGGCACGGGCAGCGAGAAGGTGAAGTTCCGTTACGAGAATGATTTCGGACATTCGAAGGAAGCTCACGTTGTGTTCGAAGGCGTAATTCACAACCTGGAACGTCGCTATCGTGAGACGGCCTCGGAAGGCATCCGCGAGTACATCGAAGGGTTTATGAGCGCGAAGCCGTGTAGCGTATGCAAAGGTCATCGCTTGCGCAAGGAAATATTGGCGGTGACCGTGAATGATAAGAACATGGCCTATGTCACATCGCTGTCGATCGGGGAAGCACAGCGTTTCTTCTCTGGTCTGGAGCTGAGCGAGAAGGAGCAGATGATTGCCAATCTCATCTTGAAAGAGATTAATTCGCGCCTCGGATTTCTCGTGAATGTCGGACTTGAATATTTGACGCTGAACCGTGCGGCAGGAACGCTGTCCGGCGGCGAGGCACAGCGGATTCGTCTCGCGACGCAGATTGGGTCCAGCTTGATGGGCGTATTGTATATATTGGACGAGCCAAGCATTGGACTGCATCAACGCGATAACGACCGCCTCATTGAGACGTTGGAGCATATGCGCAATCTGGGCAATACGCTGATTGTCGTAGAGCACGACGAGGATACGATGCTTGCGGCTGACTATATTATTGATATCGGTCCGGGAGCCGGAATACATGGCGGCAAGGTCGTTGCTGAAGGCACGCCGAAGGAAATTATGGCGGATCAGGCATCGCTCACCGGCCAATACTTAAGCGGGCGCAAGTTCATTCCGGTTCCGCTGGAGCGCCGGGCGTTGGACGGAAGATGGATCGAAGTGCGCGGAGCCAAGGAGAATAATTTGCGTGGCGTCAATGCGAAAATTCCACTTGGCGTATTCACGGCAGTCACGGGCGTCTCTGGATCGGGGAAATCGACACTGGTGAACGAGATTCTGTACAAGACATTGGCGCGCGATCTGAACAGAGCCAAGGTTCGTCCAGGTGAGCACCGTGAAATTCGCGGGTTAGAGCATATCGATAAAGTAATCGAAATTGACCAATCGCCTATAGGGCGGACACCGCGTTCCAACCCGGCCACCTATACCGGCGTGTTCGATGATATTCGCGATCTGTTCGCACAGACGAATGAAGCGAAGATTCGCGGCTACAAGAAGGGCCGGTTCAGCTTCAATGTGAAGGGCGGCCGCTGTGAGGCTTGTCGCGGAGACGGGATTATTAAGATTGAGATGCACTTCCTGCCGGATGTATATGTGCCGTGCGAGATATGCAAGGGCAAACGATACAATCGTGAAACGCTGGAAGTGAAGTATAAAGGCAAGAACATTGCCGATGTGCTTGAAATGACGGTAGAAGATGGAGTAGAGTTCTTCCAGAACGTGCCGCGCATTCACCGCAAGGTGCAGACGATCTTGGATGTCGGCCTTGGCTATATGAAGCTTGGCCAGCCGGCGACGACGTTGTCCGGCGGCGAGGCGCAGCGGGTGAAGCTCGCAGCTGAGCTGTACCGCCGCAGCACTGGCAAGACGTTCTATATTTTGGACGAGCCGACGACCGGTCTGCACGTAGCTGACATCGACCGCTTGCTGCAGGTGCTGCACCGCCTCGTTGACTCCGGTGAGAGCGTGCTCGTCATCGAGCATAATCTCGATGTCATCAAGACGGCGGACTATATCATCGATTTAGGTCCGGAAGGCGGCAACGGCGGTGGAACGCTCGTTGCCCAAGGCACGCCGGAAGACGTCGTGAAGGTAGATGCCTCTTACACCGGACGCTACTTGAAGCCTGTCCTTGAACGCGACCGCGAGCGGACAGAGAAGTCGCTCGTCGCAGCAACAAAGGACGCGTAACATGCAATTGAGCACAACTTGACGATGAACCGTCGTCTGCCGAGTGGGCAGGCGACGGTTTTTTGCTGATGGGATTATACTTTCATTGATTTTTCATCATGAACGAAATGTTCCGCTCGTGTCATGGCGCGTTCAGACTGACGGTGCTCTGCTTCATCGCCCCCTTTGCTTCATTCTCCCCATCCTTCAGGAGGCGCCACGACCAAGGACGACTCTGGTTATCTGCCATCATGAGCGGCCGCGTTATGGCAAGGTATATTCAAATTGGCATGTATCTCATCCACGTCTTCATCCTTCCTGACGGTATGGGAGAATGGACATAAGGACCATTTGCCGAGTAGTCCGACAACCTATTCTCGTTTGAAAAGGAAAGGGGGCTGCCATTCTGAACGAAGGGGAGAAGAACCTTTCAGACCGTCCATTTACGAATGCATCTCTCAACGCTTGGCTTGCTCCAACAATTGTGCGAAGTCGATCTTTCTCGTCCAGGAAACTCTTCTGCCCACTAGCCCATTCATTGCATGTATGAGTCAATTCACTGCAGAGCTATTCATTGGAACAATCTGAATCATTGGGAGAGTGAACCAAAGGTGGAATCGAAATAGGATTGAGGGATCACGAATGCACAATTGCTCCTACCACCCTTAGTTTCATCGACTGTATTTGTGCGATAAAAACAGCATATTTTCCAGTAAGGAGACTCTGATCGCATTCCTTTCCAAATATGTCATTGCATTTTACAAATTTAACCTATAATATGAAATAAGAAAGAACAAAAGTAGAAAATTAACAAAAATAACTAGCGGGAGCCTGCTGAAGCAAGCTGAGAGTACAACTAGTCTGTTGTAGACCGATTGAACCTGTTGGGTAATGCCAGCGTAGGAAGCGAACATGTAAATGTACGACGCATGCTGTTCGCATGTGTTTTTTGTTGTAAAAATACTATTTTCATCCCCTTACTATAACAAGCTTTCTTGTACCACAAGTCTATCGGAGTCTGGAAAATGCTTGCTTATGTTGCGTTGTGCTCTGTTTCCTTCCTGCAATCGTTCAATCCAGTTGTAAACTCAGTCAATCATAATCCGTCTATCATTTTCATAAGCGCGTGATCAAAAGGAGGCTTGTTGAACAACCACTATAAAGGTTAGGAAAACGCTAGCAGTCTATAAATCTCATGACTATCATCTGCCCTCTGCAGGCTCCCGGCCCTAAAGAAAGGTTGGATTGATCATGTCCTTACACCAAGTATCCGTTCTCATTGATAAACTTCACAAGGAACAGCCGCTCATACACAATATGACGAATGTGGTGGTGACGAATTTTACGGCCAACGGATTGCTGGCGCTGGGCGCTTCGCCGGTGATGGCGTATGCGCGCGAGGAAGTGGCTGATATGGCCAAAATAGCTGGAGCGCTGGTGTTGAATCTTGGCACTCTCTCTGAGGAGCTGGTAGAAGCGATGATTATTGCTGGGCAATCTGCCAACTCACACGGGGTCCCAGTGCTGCTCGATCCGGTAGGGGCGGGAGCGACACCGTTTCGGACGGCGTCTGCCTTGCGTATCTTACGCGAGGTGGAGGTGTCCTTGCTCCGGGGCAACGCTGCCGAAGTAGCGCACCTGAATGGAGAAAATCGAGCCATTAAAGGGGTGGATGCCGGACAATCAGCGGGTGACGAGAGAGTAGAATTAGCAGCCCGAGCTGCCAGAAAGCTACGTACGGTCGTCGCTGTAACGGGACCGGAAGACGTCATTACTGACGGACAGACCGGTTGCATCGTGAAGGGCGGCCATCGTCTGTTGATGCAGGTGACGGGTGCCGGATGTTTATTGACATCGGTGCTGGGGGCATTTGCCGCTGTGGAACGGGATTTGCAGCTGGCAGGAACTGCTGGGCTTGCTTTTTACGGAGCTGCCGCCTACCGGGCTGCAGAGCGAACGGAAGCTGCGGGACCGGGGAGCTTCCAAATCGCCCTTATCGATGAACTATCTAGGCTGAACAGGGATTCTCTGGCGGCAAATACGGAAGTGCGGGAATTCCTGCCGTCTTCCGTAAAGGAAGGTGAAGCGCAATGAACGTATATAAAGCTCTGACGATTGCCGGTTCGGACAGTGGAGGCGGCGCGGGGATCCAGGCGGATATCAAAACGTTCCAGGAGCTGGACGTGTTCGGGATGTCTGCGATTACGGCCATTACGGTGCAGAATACGCTGGGCGTTCAGGCCGTGTACCCGCTTCCTACCGCAGCAGTGACCGGTCAAATGGACGCGATCGGGTCCGATCTTGCGCCGGATGCGGTCAAGACAGGTATGCTTTTCAGCAAGGATATTATTGCGGCCGTGGCAGATCGGATTGAGCACTTCGGCTGGAAAGCGGTCGTGGTCGATCCGGTGATGATCGCCAAAGGGGGCTCCGAGTTGCTGCAGCAGGCGGCGGTGGAAGCATTGAAAGAGCGTCTGTTGCCGCTTGCTCTAATCGTCACGCCGAATATTCCCGAGGCCGGGGCCATAACCGGCATGTCCATCCGAACAATGGCAGACCGGCGTGAAGCCGCTAAGCGGATCGGTGCTTACGGTCCCCGCTATATCGTCATTAAGGGCGGTCATAGCGAGGAGAATGAGCAGGTGACGGACCTGCTATATGACGGACAACACTTCACCGAGCTGGATGGTAAGCGGGTTCATACCCGGCATACGCATGGAACGGGATGCACCTTCTCTTCAGTCCTGACGGCAGAACTGGCCAAAGGCTCGTCTGTCGTTGATGCCGTAGGGACAGCCCGCGCGTTCATTCAGGCGGCGCTTGAAGATACGCTTGGCATCGGCCAAGGTCATGGTCCGACCAACCACTGGGCTTACGGCCGCAGAAGGGCGGTGCGGTCGTGAGCCGAATTCCAGCGGAACGGATGCGCGCATACTTGCGGCTCTACATGGTGATGGGAAGCGTCAATTGCCGGCTGGATCCGTTATATGTAGTGCGAGAAGCGCTAGCGGGAGGCGTGTCGCTGTTTCAATATCGCGAAAAGGGAGCGGGCGCGCTGACCGGAGACAGGAAAAGGCAATTGGGATTGGAGATTCAAGCCCTCTGCCGCAGGATCGGCGTTCCATTTATCGTCAATGATGATATCGAACTTGCGCTCGAGCTCGATGCAGATGGCATCCATATTGGTCAGGATGATGAACAGGCAGATCGTGTTAGGTCGAAGATCGGCGATAAAATACTCGGAGTATCGGCGCATACGGTTGCGGAGGCGCGGCTCGCCGTGGAACAAGGAGCGGATTATTTGGGAATCGGGCCAATATACCCTACCCGCTCCAAGGACGATGCGCATGAAGTGCAGGGCGTGTCCATCATTCGGCAGATGCGCGCAGCGGGGATCGATGTGCCTCTCGCCGGAATCGGCGGGATTACTTCTGCGAACGCCGCTGCGGTCATGCAAGCGGGCGCGGATGGCGTAGCCGTCATTTCGGCGATAACCGGGGGGAATGACATTCGTGAATCGGCGGCTAGAATACGCCGGCTAGAGCCGTAAATGAACAGCTAGGGGACGATAAATCAATCATTGGCCGTCAATGTATAGCCAAATTTGAAAGGTGGAAGCTGCGAGATGAGTATCGTGAACAAATCGGGTATCAAGAAGTTGTTTTTGGCGGGACCATTCAAAAGTTTGGTAGATGCCGAAACAGGCTGCATGCAAGAAAGCGAGCAGCAAAGACTGATCCAGCTGATCTCTTTTTTTGAAGCGAGAAATTATGCTGTTCATAATGCGCATAAGCGCGAAGGCTGGGGCAAAGATTTCATGACGCCTGAACAATGTACGGCCATTGACTTCGAGGAAATCCGCGCCTGCGATCTGTTCGTTGCATTTCCCGGATCGCCCGCTTCTCCAGGCACGCATATTGAAATCGGCTGGGCTTCTGCCTTCGGCAAGCCTATCATTCTGCTGCTGGAGGAGAACAAGGATTATGCATTCTTAATCAGGGGGCTCAGTAAAGTCGCCGATGTGACGTTCATTTCCTATCAAGAAGAAAAAGATTACCTGTCCAAGCTCGAACAAATGTTTAGCATTGCGGAATAGAAGGAGGAGAGGTTGGTGCGCTTCGACCATTTTCACGATTCTTATATAGCTACGTTAGACGAAATTTATAACAAACCGCAGTTCTCTAATGCGCCGCGTGGTCATCAGAGCCGCGAGAGGCTGAATTATCAATTTGCCCTCGCGAATCCCGTGGAGCGCGTCTGTTATTTGTCGAGCCGCCGCACGAATATCATATTCAATTTTGCCGAAGCATTGTGGTATCTGTCGGGTAGGGACGATCTGGATTATATCGGCTACTACAATCGGAAAATGAACGATTATTCTATGAATGGCCGTACGCTTACAGGAACGGCTTACGGCCCCAAAATTTTTCGTTTCGGATCTGACAAGGTGAATCAATGGAAACGAATCGCGCATTTACTGGGTCAAGATGACCCGGATTCCAAGCGGGCTTTTATCCAGATTTTTGATGCCAATGAATCGCTGGAATCAGCAAACATTGATGTTTCCTGTACGATTGGGCTCCAATTTTTTGTGCGGGAGCGGAAGTTGTATACTGTCGCCTACATGCGTGCGAACGATGCGTTTCGAGGCATGGTCAGCGATGTTTTTTCATTCACGTTCATGCAGGAGCTGCTTGCCAGGGAGCTTCAGCTGGAGTTGGGCGATTATTATCATGTGGTCGGTTCGGTACATATATATCAGCCGGATAATCATGTCGTGGAGAAGGTGCTGAAAGAGGCTCATTCTGAGACGCATGACAATCAGAGCGTTGACACTTTTCCCGAAATGCCTTCGGGAAGCCAGTGGCCTTATATTCAGACCATACTGGAGTATGAATCGTTGCTGAGAGAAGACCAAATCACCTTATCAGGCCCGGATATTGAGGCGCTGGACATGCCTGCTTACTGGCGGCAGGTATTGCTGCTGTTCAGCTTCTACCAATCTGTAGCTTATAAGAGACCGGTGGATGCTTCCGTGTTCCATGCTCTGTGGCCGATCTATCAGAGGCTGTTGCAAAATAAGTGGCCTGATCTGTCTATATCAAATATGCAGCATATCCAGCAGTGATAAGGGGGCAAAGGGATGCAGACGTCGTGGAAGCAAGAGGTCGTAGCTAATCAGTTCGAGGCTTACAATGACATTCTGGAGCAGACTTTGGGGTTTCGATTTGTGTTTGATATTTTAAGCTCCGTTCCCGGAGGGAAGCGGGTGCTGGATTATGGGTGCGGACCCGGAAAAGTAGCTTACCGGCTGGCAGAGAGCATGGATTTGAATGTTATTGCCGTGGATGAATCAAGCAATATGCTTGATATTGCCGTTCAAAAACGTTCCCACCCTCAGGTGGACTACCACCGAATCGAAAATGATCAATTAACATTTCTAGAGGACAATTCGGTATATGGCGCCATGACCTGCTATGTGTTCATCAATACAAGCAGCCAAGATCGAATCCAGCGAATTATGAGGGAGATTCATCGGGTACTGGCCCCGGGTGCTCCCTACGCGATTTTGGACACGCATCCGGATTCGACGGGTATCGAATTTTCGACGTTCCGCAATGGGGAGCCGGGAAGAAAATATAAACATGGTGAAGCGCGGCAAGAATGGCTCCATCTTCCGGATCGGGAGGATATGATTCTTCATGATTTCCACTGGCCTAAAGAGATGTATCACGAGCTCCTACAGGAGGTTGGTTTCAAAAATATTGAATGTTTGGAGCCTACTTTACGGCATATCCCTCCGGATGAATTAAGAGAAATAGAGCAAGCGAGTCAGTTTGATCAATGGAAAATGGAGCGGGATTATCCTCCCTTCCTCATTTATCGGGCAGTCAAAGACGCGTGAGCACCGATTTCCCAATCAGAGACGGGAGATAACCTCATGGCAAAACGGCAGAGTGAACGTAAGGAGGAATGACGTGTTGCTGGATAGATTTGATGTGTTCTTGTTTGATTTGGATGGCGTGATCTATATTGGGTCCGAGGCCCTGCCGGGTGCAGTTCAAGCGCTCGAACGCCTTCGGACCAAACGCAAGACGGTTCGGTTTCTGACCAATAATCCCTGCATGACGCGCGAGCAAGTCGCGGCTAAGTTGAACGGCCTCGGGATTGAAGCGAAAGTTGGTGAAGTCGTCACATCGGGATGGGCAACAGCGCGTTATTTAAGTGAGCAGCAAGTCCATTCTGTATATGTGCTGGGGGACGAGCATTTGGAATGGGAATGCCGTCAGGCAGGCCTTGAGCTTGTTGATGTGAGCAGCGCCGAAGCTGTTGTCGTCGGCTGGAGTGATGAACTTACACTCCGGGAGATACAGGGAGCCGTGACGCGAATTGTTAAGGGCGCAAAATGCATTGCCACCAATGCGGACAGGATATTCCCGGGTCCAGAAGGGCCTATGATGGCGGTCGGAACGGTTGTTGAAGCTATCAAGATGTCTGCGGGAATAACCCCGGACGTTGTGGGCAAGCCATTTCCTTATATGTTCCAGCAGGCGCTTGAATATGTGGAGGACTTGTCCCGCGCAGTCATGATAGGTGACACTCCCGATACGGACATTGTTGGCGCACACCGGATGGGCATATCGGCAATTCTCGTATCAAGCGTTCCACGTTCCGAGTTTCCATCTGCGCGGGATTTTCGCAAACCCGATGCTATCATTCCCGATTTGCGCAGCTTATGGGATCAAGAGGTACGCTTGGAGCCTTGGGCGGCCCCGGCTTTTCCTTGGCCGGATGACATCAAGCCGGGGGTAGCGGGCATGATTATGGATGAACGCCGCAGGGTTCTCCTGATGAAGCGTGCAGATAATGGGTGCTGGGGGATTCCGTCGGGTCATGTCGAGCTGGGAGAAACCGTAGAGGAAGCGATCGTTCGGGAAATCGCCGAGGAAACCGGCCTGAACGTAAAAGTGACGCGGTTGATCGGGGTATATTCGAACCCTGATTCCCAAGTTTTTTCGTATCCCAACGGGAAGGTCAGCCATTTTGTGACGACGTACTTTCGTTGTGAGGTGGTGGGCGGAACGCTGGTCAGAGAAGGGGACGAAACCTTGGATGTGCAATATTTTGAACTGGATGCGCTGCCGGATAATATGTTGACGATGCATCCCCGGTGGATCGCGGACGCCCTGGCGGATGAATCTATCTCTTTTTTTCGTTGACTCGAAATCTATCAAGTTAGATGGTGATTTGCATTTTAATAGAGGCGGGTGATAGCGGCATGAAAAGTTTTAAAGGAATCATTTACAGAAATATGATGATTATGCTGGCATTGTTGCTTGTTGTCGTCAGTCCGGCAGGGGCTGGAGCGGACCATCTCAACGTACCTGCAAATATTACGTTGAAGGTAGCGGTATATCCCTACGTGCCTGATTCTTCCCGGTTTGAAGCGGCCGTTCTCGAACAGTGGGAGCGGAAGGAGCCAGACGTCAAGCTGGAGTTTGTGGCTTGGGATTCCTATTCAACGGAACCGCCTGAGGATCTGGACGTGTTCGTGTTAGATTCGATTTTCCTCAGCCATTTCGTGGATGCAGGGTATTTGCTCCCTTTCAGCAGCAATGAAATCGACCAGGCGGATGATTTTGTGCACTTTGCGCTGCAGGGCGCGAAACGAAACGGGAAAGTGTATGCCCTTCCGCAAATTTTATGCACGAACCTGCTCTTTTACCGGAAAGATGATCTGAAAATGGCGCAAGTAAATAATATTTATGAGCTATACAAGCAAGTCGGCACCAATCATTCCGATCAAATCCCGCCTCCGGCAAATAAGGGGCTGCTGATCGACATGTCTGGAGGTACGACCAAGGCGAGCATGTATTTGGAAGCGCTCATCGATGTAACCAACCGTTATACAAAATATGACGTTCTTCCGCCGCTGGACCATCTGAATGAGAAGGCCATTCGCGGCTTGAGGCTGCTAATCGATATGGCAGGTGTAAATCAGTCGCAATATTATCCGGAGGATGGCGACGCGTATGCAAGAGCCTCCTGGTTCGCGCAGGGCAGTGGCAGAGCCTTTATCGGCTACAGCGAGTCGATGATGCGAATGGGGGCTTACGCAGATCAGGTAGGGTTTAAACCGATTTCGTCATCGGCCGCTCAAGACATTCCGCTCTTCTACAGTGATGCTGTAGGTGTGAACTCTCAGACATCCCATCCCGAACTAGCCAAAGAGCTAGCGAATGTCGTGGCCGCTTCGGATACGGTGGAACAAGCCCTGCGGCCTCATACTGACGGCCAATATCCGCAATATCTCCTGCCGGCACGCCATAGTGTATATAGTGCCTTAGAGGAGGATTACCCTATCTATTCCGAGTTATCTCAAATTGTGAACAATCCTTCTAACCGTGTATTCCGCATCGGACCTGAGGCGCGCACGTGGCTGGATGCCGCCAAAAAAGTATTGCCGGAAGCGCTTGAGTTAACGAGCTTGGCGAGCTAAAAGCATAGGTGCCCTTGTGATCTTCATGATTCACGGGGGCACTTTCTTTAAGGAACAGATTATCGTTGAACAGTTGGAAGGCCTGCACAGTCGTATGGAGATGGGTGGAAACTTGCAAGTTATTAAGCAATGGTTATTCACTTATTAGGGAATATGTGGTAAAATGTAATGAAAAGTCGATAAGTGTTATTTGGAAGGGTGAGGGAATGAGAATGGAGTCGCTAGAGTTCACATCTATTGGCGACCTCATCAGAACACGCCGACAGGAAGCCAATTTAACTTTAACCGTGCTGGAAGAGAGATCTGGCGTAGGAAAAGGGATTATTTCCAAGATTGAGAACGGGGAAACGAAGCGTCCAGATTTCAAAACGATGCAGGCCCTCGCGAGCGCCCTTGACTTTCCTTATGCAGACATTGTGGAGTTATATCTCTCCGTGGAACAAAGAGCCGACGTGCTTATGTCCATCTTAAGACAATCCGTCACCAGCGCGCCCTCATTATGTACCCGCATTGCCTCCCGCTATTTACTAGACGAGCGAAAAGACAGCTACGATTTGGTAGAAGAGTTATACACCTTTGTTGGAACGGTCAAAGACAATCTAGCCATTAGATTAGCCTTGTACAAGCTTATCATTGATTATACGCGTTCACATGGCATCCAAACGTACTACGCTAAGGCGCTGCTGCAGGAGTACCTGATTCAACGAGATAAGTATGAAGAATTGCAAACTACATATCACACCGGAAAAAGTATTTTGAATTATGTTCAATTCTTGACGATCGAAGAACAAATTAAGCTTTATTACAAGTTGGGCGTTCATGCCTACCACCTGAATAAATACGAAGAGGCGATAGAGTCGCTCCATTATGTCGAAAAGCTGGACGTTACGGAAAGCAAATTAAAAGCGGATGCTGTTCTCTTGGTCAGCTTTTGTTGCTTTTTTATCGGCAATTACGATATGGCTGAAGCGAATATCAATAAATATGAAACCTACTCGTTTCCTGCTGTTTTAGAAAATGTACAGTTCATGCGGGGAAAACTGAATGCAAAAAAAGGAAGGCTTGCTTTGGCTACTAACCAGTTGCAAGGCTGTTTGATGAGAAACCCCGGAAAAATATACATTATATGCGAGCTCATCGATTTGTATCTTCATCAGAACAACTTTAAAGCGATCGATCAGCTTATTGCAAATGAAAAGGATTATATCGAGCTTACTCGGTTAAATCCCCTCGTTATTTCCGATCAATCTTTTTATTACAAGTTAAAAAGCGACTACTATTATAGGCTGAACAGGAAAGAAGAATCCGTTGATTGTTTGCTAAAAAGCGCGACCTTGTTTTTTAAGATAGATAGGAAAAATAACGCTCATAGTTGTTTTGAGCTGCTGTTTGATCGGCTATTAGGCGAGATCAGAGCAAAGAATGAAAACATCGAACAGCTATACGGTTTACTGCAGAAGGTAAGAGCAGCGTTTCATGCGCTGAAAAATATCCATCAGGAGGTTTTACAATGAAAAAAATGTGGAGCAATTTATCAGTTATGGCACTGGGTGTTGCCGTATTTGTCTATCCTCTGTTCGAGACGGTTGTGCAGTCTGACGTATTTAAAGCGTTCGCGGGCGCCGGCGGCGGAGTAGTGGAGTGGTAAAACATTTCGTTATACCGTAGCGGAAATTTTCCATGGAACGCCCTTCAGGAAGGGTGTTCTTTTATTTTACAGATTAGTATAATTATTGAGTTTTCTAGAGAATCCAAAAGCGAGGTTTCGAGAAACATGGGTTATACTAGGTCAGAATACAGAATCTGGATAACGAATTGTCGTCAGACCGTTTCCAGCCGGAAAGGGTGACCTAGCTAATGAATATCGCTCATTTATCGGGGAAACGCACGCAAGAAGCGTTGATGCAGACAATTGAACGAATTCGACGTGAATTGGTGCAGGCGGTGAACGAGAAGAAGAGCTTCACGGATGATGAGATCGTCATGCTGAGCCAGCAATTGGATGATTATCTAGTGACGGTTCAGCAAGAGACATATGCCAAGTGGATGGTGTCAGCCGCCGCGTATACACGGACGGAGCGGTTGGACGCCTAAAAATATAACGAATAATCTTGTACGGGAAAGCAGGAAATATGCTCCGTGCGCCGAACTATGATACCATCAACCGGGGAAAGGGAGATGTGGATGGTACAGATGAACGTCGGCGGCTGCAGCGCACAGGTGCGCGGCATTCTGTTCGATAAGGACGGGACGCTGCTGCAATTTATTAGCCTGTGGGGTTGGTGGGCAGAGACGGTGCTTTCGGGATTGGAACGGGAGCTGAAGAAAGAAGGCGGCGAATTACCGGATCAGCCGGGTTATATATTGGGCGTGTACATTGAAGAGGATGGCTCCGTGCGCAAGCATGATCGCCAAGGGCCGCTCGCGATGGGCTCGCCTTCACAAATGATAGGCATTGCCACATACCTGCTATATAAGGAAGGCGTGCCATGGAACGAAGCGGTTCAGCGAGTGACGGAAGTGTTCGAGTATGCGAACGATCAAGTGCTGGAGCGTGCGAACATCGTGCCGATATCCGGCGTCGTGCCGTTCTTAGAACGTTGCCGCGAGCTCGGTCTGCCTATGGCCGTAGTGACAGCGGACGACAAGCGTCCGTCAGAGCAGCATCTGGAAAAGATGGGCATCCGCCACTATTTCGCTGCTGTTATTGGCGACGATTGCGTGGAGCATGGCAAGCCGTATCCGGATATGGTGGAGCTCGCTTGCCGGGAGCTCGGCTTGCAGCCGCATGAAGTGGCTGTTATCGGCGATTCCGTTGGCGATATGGAGATGGGCCACAGCGCGGGCTCGGTGTTGCAGGTGTTCATTGATGAGGAGCGCCAATTCGATGTCAAGCCGGCTAAGGCAGATGTCATGATTCGCGCGTATGATGAAATCGAGCTGACGCTATAATAATAGAGCATGAAAAAACCCCTCTTATCCGATAGCTAGTCGGATAAGAGGTTTTTTTTGCTATTGAAGGAATTTATTGGTTTTATATGCAGAGGAATAGGAAAATACGTTCCCATGCTGTCCTTCCATAACAAGAAGTAGACCTCCCTTGAGCTTAGATGGCCAGGAGGTCTACTTTCTGTCAATCTTAGTCGACTGCCCTAAGGGCAATCTATTGCAAGACCGTAGATGTTCCAGCATCTGCGGTCTTTATTAGTTTATTCATGTATGACTATAATAAAACGAATTTCTATAGAAATAATACCATAAATAAGGATGCATTGAAGGGTGATGATTGTAATATACGGTTTCAGTTGTCACGAATTGACTAAGACGCCGAGGCTGTTGCGGTTAACACCTCCGTTAATTTCGCCTGGAAGGCTTCTGCTCCGACACGGAGGAAGAAGGCATGGAACGATTCGCCTGCGTGACGTTCCTGTTTATAGTAGAGCAGCAGTTGCTCCAACACATGCGGAACGTCGTCGCCTTTCACACGGCCTTTCAGTGTCGTGTTGAAGCGGGCATTCGGACCAAGAATGCCGCCCACGGCGATATCGAAGGCGTCGATCATGCCTTGCTCCGTCTTTACCAACGCTCCTTGCAGGCCGATGTCTGCCACGTGCTTCTGCCCGCAAGCATTCGGACAGCCGATAAAGTGGATGCGGATGAACTCGTTCAGCTCTGGCACGCGCGCATCCAAATACTCAGCAACGCGGCGGGCGCGCTCTTTCGTTTCGACGATGGCCAGGTTGCAGAACTCGTTGCCCGTGCAGGACACGGTGCGGCTCATGAACGGCTTCGGGAACGGGGTGAGCCGCTGCAGCACGGGAGCCGACAGCACGGTATCCAGATGCTTCTCCTGAATCCCTGTTATTATTATATTTTGCGACATGGTCGTTCGCAGGGTGCCGTCACCGTACTTCTCAGCCAGATCAGCCAACTGATGGAACTCCTCCGCGTTCAGGCGCCCGATAGGCACATTAAGTCCTACGTAATGCAGCCCCGCTTGATGCTGCGGATGAACGCCATCGAAATAGGCAGCCTGCCAGCCAAGCGTTTTATCGTCGCCACGTGCCGGGAACTTCCCGATCAGTTCTTCCAATTGCGTTTGGAATTTCTCGACGCCCCAGGCAGCGATTAAGAACTTGAGCCGCGCCTGATGGCGCTTCTCCCGGAAGCCGTTATCACGGAACAACGTCGTTACGCCGATCGCCACCTTGAGCACTTCCTCAGGACGAATAAACATATCGAGCGGCTTGGCCAAGAACGGCTTCGCTGATAACCCGCCGCCCACATGGGCGTGGAAGCCGAGCACCTGCTCGCCGTCGATCTCTTTTACGGCTGGAGTGAAGGCGAGGTCGTTAATTTCCGCGTGCGCATTGTTGTAAAGGTTGGCGGAGATGGACATTTTGTATTTGCGGGGAAGGTTGGAGAAGTCACGATTCAATAGGAAAAAGTCGTTTACTTCGTTCACGAGCGCGGTCGTATCCATTAACTCATTTGGATCGATGCCAGCAAGGGGATTACCAACAATCGTGCGAGGGCAGTCGCCGCAGGCTTCATAGGAATATAAGCCGACGTCTTCCAGCCGCTTGAAAATATCTGGGAGGTCCTCCACGCGCAGCCAATGATATTGAATCGCTTGCCGCGTCGTCACATCCATCAGACTGCGCCCGTACAGTTGGGCAATATCCGCCAACGCTCTGGCTTGGGCCACGTTCATAATTCCTGAATTAATGCGGATGCGCATCATGAAATAGCCATCCTTTGGCTTTTGTTCGTAGACGCCCGCCCATTTAAAACGGCCTTTGTCGTCTTCGGGAATGGATTCGTAGCCTCGCAGCGCATACGTCTCAATAATGTCGCGGATGACATCCAGTCCGTCCTTTTCCATTTTGACAAACTCAAACTTATTCAACTTCGAAGGGTCCTGCATCCACACCGGCTCATACGCCATAGGTAATCCCTCGCTTCCTCATCTAAATTCTAATCTGATTAATTCCGATATAAATAGTATGAATTAAGCTTTAGCTCATCGTAGCATATTTACAGAAGGCCCACAATAAGGCAAGGTAAAAAAAGGTATTACTCTTTCTGATAAATGATCGCGAAATTGCTTATGAAATGGCTGAAAGTAAGCGTTATCCCTTTATCTATGACATCAGTCATCGAATTCAGGCTGCATCAAGCATAAAACGTGAAAAATTGGTGACAATCTTGTTAAATATAATGATTTTGACTTGCATCTGAAGCTGGGTAAATATAACATAGACTCAGATAGGTAAAATGCGCGTGTAGAGGGAGGTCGCACCATGTTTCTGGCCGAGGGAGCACAACAAACTGAAAGTTTATTTCAATTGTTCGACATATTCATGATCGTGTTTACGATCATCCTGGTGTGGGCGGTTATTCGTCAAGTGAAGCAGCGCCAACGTAATTTATTAGCACTCGGCTTTGCCGTAGTCAGTTTGCTTGTGTTCTTGTTTGCAGACTGGATCATGATTCAGGGTTGGTAGGGGCATCCCTCCACGATTCTATATTTAGAGGTAGTTTAGTTTAAACACGGATTATTACATCGCGGGATAAGATGGCATGGTCAAGTTGCGCGATACATAAGAAAGTTCAGAACAGACAGGCTCTTTGGTGGGAATTCATCAAAGAGCCTTTTTTTCGCTTGCGTAATAGGGGAATATCATCAATATTGGTATGTAGAGCAGTAGAGGCTGCAGAGCAAGGAAGGAGCAAACAAATGGGAGAGCGGCGTAAGAACAGCATCGGACGGCGGACGTGGCGCGTGGGGATCAGTATCGTGCTGGGACTGACGCTGGGGGTCACGAGTGTGTCCGGGCAAGCGTCAAATTCAGTTACGATGAAAGCAACGAAGGTGAAAGACAAGGTATACATCGAGGCGGATGCGTTCGAGCAAATGACGGGGAGCAAAGGGATGTATGATGCCAAGACGAAGACATACCGTTACGCGCCAAATGATATTCCAGCCATCGTAAAAAAGGTCAGTCCATCGGTCGTCTCCATCATTGGAAAGCACCGGGATGCGGAGGATAATTCGGACAATTGGCTGGCTCACGGCACTGGCGTCGTAGTGCGTCAAGATGGGTGGATTGTTACGAATGCGCACGTCATCTCGGAGCTGGTGCATCCGCTGGTCGTGACGCCGAACGGAAAATCATATCCGGTCACAAAATGGTTCGCCGACGAAGAAAGCGATCTGGCGATCGCGAAGATTGCTGTAACGGGCTTGCAGCCGGTCTCTTTCGTACAGCCTGATGCGGCATTGCAGGTAGGGGAATCGGTCGTAGCATTGGGCACGCCGGTGTCCTTCACGCTGCGCAATTCGGCGACGACGGGCATTATTAGCGGAACCGATCGTGCAGTAGAATCCAGCTATAAGCTGATTCAGACGGATGCAGCCATAAATCCGGGCAATAGCGGCGGCCCGCTTGTGAACATGAAAGGCGAGGTCGTCGGCATTAATAGTATGAAGTTCGCTGCGGTTGGCATTGAAAATATGGGCTTTGCCATCCCTGCCGACACCGTGAAGATGGCTGTACAGCACTTTTTCAAATTCGGGAAGATAAAGCGGGCTTCACTCGGTGTAGAAATGGAGGAAAGCTGGGCTGCGTATGTCGGGCTGCCATCGGATGATCCAATTAAGGTGACGACCGTGCAGAGCGCATCGGCGAAGAAGGCTGGCATAGCAGCTGGTGACGTATTGTATTCCATTAACGGCAAGTCTGTAAAGACGATCGTGGATGTGCATGAAGCGCTGAAGCTGAAGCTTCCGGGCCAGCAGGTGAAGCTGATGATGCAGTCGGGCGGCGACCTCGTCGCTCGGACGGTAACGTTGACGGAAGAAAAGCCCGTGAAGAAGTCTGAGGAGCAACAGAGCAAAGAAGTCGCGGATTGAGCAGGGAATTGCCAAAAAGCGTAGAAATAAAAAGAATCGCTAATAAGACAGGTAAATACAACACTTTTTATAACTGGAATTATTCTAGGGGGAGTGTTTTTATGGAGCCGACGACGTTCCGCGAAGAAAGGCCGCGTCAATGCATCCGCTCAGCCATTGTGGCTCTGACGCTGATAGCGATGGTAACGGGAGTCGTGGGGCTGACGGCATCTCCGGTGTCGGCAGCTGCTGCAACGGCGGCGATTCAGGATCAACTGCGCTTTAAGACGGGCAGCACCAATGCATCGCTGAACGGAGAAGCGATCACGATCGTGAAGCCTTATGTGAAGCAAGGCACGACGATGGTGCCGCTGAGCATTTTTACACGCGCGTTCGATGCGTCGCTTAAGCTGGAAACGGGCGATGTGGTAACGTTAACCAATGACCACTCTTCCATCCGCATGAGAATCGGTCAGAAGCAGGCTATGCTGAACGGGAAGCTGACAACGCTTCTGGTCGCGCCTGAATTGGTGAATGGAACGACGATGGTGCCGCTTAAGCAGATAGCGGAAGCATTCGGGGCAACCTGCAAGACGGATTCAGACCAGACGATGGTGCTGAGCTGGAAGCGACCTGAGCCGTTGGCTGCCGTTTCGATTCATGTGAACGCAACGGCGCCGCGTATCGGAGACTCCTATTACCTGTGGTCCATGGTGCTCCCGCAAGGTTGGAGCTATGAGGTGACATCGCCAACAGAGAGTGTGGTCGTGCTCGGCAATGAATCCAGTTCTGTCGTGGCGCAAGTGGAAGTGACGGACTGGAATTCAGGCGAGTTGGAACATCTGACGAGTGCGTTCCAAGGCGTGGCGACCGAGAAGCAGTTAATGGAACATTTGCAGACGGAAGTGATTTATGCAGGAGATCTAGTATATCAGCGCACCGGGAAGCTGGAAGGGGTGGCTTATGCCCAAGGCGTCTCTGATGACGGAGATGGGATGTATCTGGCGCGGGTGTTTAGCGCGAATGGCAAACGGTACGTCGTGCGGATTTTCGATGATGCGGCAAAACAGTCGAAGCAGCTGCTTCAATATGAGCCTTTCTTGAATACATTCCGTCCGAGCTATGCAGCAGGACAGGGTACGATTACGAATGTGAGCACGGTTAAGGATGGCTATCGTCATATGAAGCTGTGGGGAGAAGGACTGTCCGTTGATTTTCCAGTGGACTGGTACAAAGAGTATGGGATACCGCGCGTGCTGGCGGGTGCTGGAGACTGGAAAAGTGTAGAATATTACTATGGAACGGCGGAAGAGGGAATGACGCCGGACGGCTTGGTGAAGCGGCATGAAGCTTACTTGAAGAAGCTGTACAAGCCGGAATATGTGAAGTTGGTCGAAACCAAGGACATCTCCTTGGCAGACGGGACTTTAGCCAAGCTGAGCGTATATAAGCACCGCTATAATGAGCAGGATTGGAGCTTGAGCATGCATCTCATCGCGATGGATGAGGGCGTTCAATATATGGTGTCTTTCTATGGACAGGATAATGCGGAAGATAGAAAAGTCGGTGACCGCATTCTCGCCTCGGTGCGTGTGGACGGCAAGATGAAGGAGAAGCAGGACGACTTGAACGCGCTCCCTTCGGGGGAAAATTGGCTGATGTCTTGGGAGAAGTCTGTGCAGCGCGACGGGAAGCTGTTCGGCTTTACTGTGCAAATACCTGAATGGTGGCTGCACGACGCCAACTATTATGTTATGGAAGGCTATGAGGATAAGCTCGGCGAAGGCACAATTGCCAGCTACTCATTGCCGAACAGCAATTTCTTCATCTATATCGAAGAGGCGCGAACGGTAGATGAAGCGTTGGCTCGTTGGGAAGAAGTACTGTTAGAAGATGATGCGGTTCACTTTGTGAAAAAGGAAAAGACGACGCTGCAGGGGAAGTCGGCCTATCTGGTCGAGTTGACGGGCAGAGACGTGGACATTAACGCACCGTATACGACCCGCATGCAATTAGTCGCCGATAACGGTCACGTGTATACAGTTCTGTATACGGTTTATGATGCGTCTATGACACCTGAACTGATGGACAGTTTGAAGCAGGCAACCAAGTCCTTTACTTTCAAATAAGAAACAGCCTATTTACAGCATTGGGCAATCATTGAAACGGAATAAAGAGAGGAAGCGCCCGCTTCGGAAGGCTTGAGTGGCTGTCCGATAGGGCGCTTTGTTGATCGCCCGCTGGCCCGCTTCAGGAGAGCATCAGGAAGTTCTAGCCTTTACTGGAGTTTCGGCGCAAAGATCGCTATACTAATTTATGCATCTTCAGCAGAAAAAAAGAGATAGATACGCAGCTCATGCTGCGGCGCTGAGGAATTTAGCTTGGAGGATGAGCATGACTACAATAAAGCAGGGGATAACGCGTGGAGATATAGAGCTGTTGGCGCCGGCCGGCGATTGGGATTGTATGCGGGCGGCGGTGGCGAACGGCGCGGATGCGATATTTTTTGGGGTAGAGAAATTTAATGCCCGGGCGCGCGCCAATAACTTTCGCATGGATGATTTGCCTGACATTATGGCTTATTTGCACAGCTATGGGGTCAAAGGGTTTTTGACGTTTAATATTTTGGTGTTCGAAAATGAGCTGGAGGACGCGAAAGAGTTGATTGAGGCTTGCGTCGATGCGGGTGTGGATGCGGTCATTGTGCAGGATCTTGGTCTGGTCAAAATGATTCGCGATATTTCGCCTGATTTCCCGATTCATGGCTCGACGCAGATGACGATTACGTCTCCCGAGGCGGCGGAGTTCACGAAGCCGTACGGGATGGAGCGTGTCGTGCTCGGCCGGGAGAACAATTTGAAGCAGATTCAGAAGATTGGCGAGCAGGCGCAGCTGCCGATGGAAGTGTTCGTGCACGGGGCGCTATGCGTATCGTATTCCGGACAGTGTCTGACCTCGGAGATGTGGGGCGGACGTTCCGCCAACCGCGGGGAATGCGCGCAGGCCTGCCGCCTGCCTTATGACATGATGGTGGATGGGGAGCATCACCTGATGGGAGATGTGACGTATCTGCTGTCGCCGAAGGATCTGGCGGCGATCGACATCGTGCCGGAGCTGATTGAAGCGGGCGTAACGTCGTTCAAAATCGAAGGCCGCATGAAGCAGCCGGAATACGTGGCGAACGTGGTGAGCAAGTACCGCAAGGCGATCGACGATTATTTCGACGGGCGCTGGACGGGGCCGACGAAGGAAGACGTGCGCGAGCTGCAGCAGAGCTTCTCGCGCGGCTTTACGCACGGCTTCCTGAAGGGGACGAACAACAAGCAGCTCGTGGACGGGACATTCCCGAAGAGCCGCGGCGTCTATCTCGGCACGGTGCAGCAGGTGCTGCGCGATGGTGTCGTCTGCAAGCTGGAAGCTCCGCTGAAGCGCGGCGACGGCATCGGCTTCGATGCGGGCGATCCGACGAAGAAGGAAGAAGGCGGACGCGTATATGATGTGCGCCGCAAAGGCGTGAAGGTGGAAGGCGAGGCGGAAGAAGGCTGGCTCGTCGACATCGTGCCGGGGCGGCAGGATGTGGACTTGCGCCGAGTTCACGTCGGCGATCGCATCTGGAAGACGAGCGACCCGGCATTGGAGAAGCGCATGCGCGCGACATTCGAGACGGAGAAGCCGTATCGGGTGTTCCCGGTGCATGTGCGCGTGGAAGGCCGCGCTGGCGAGCCGCTGCGCACATGGTGGACCGACGTGCAGAAGGGAACGACCGTGCAGGTCGATTCCGAGCTGGAGCTTGACGTGGCGCAGAAGCGTCCGATGGATTCGGCGCTGCTGGAGGAGCAGTTCGGCCGCTTGGGCGGAACGGTGTACCAGCTGGAGCGGCTGGAGGCGGCGCTTGAGGGCGACGTCATCGTACCGATGCGCGAGCTGAACGCGATTCGCCGCGATGCGGTCGATCAGTTGGCTGGCGAGCGTCCGAAGCCGCCGGTATACGTGAAGCGCGACACCGAAGTGTACGGCGATGCCGTGAACGAGCATGTCGCCGTGCCGTTTGGCGGCGCGCAGCTAACGGCGTTGTGCCGCTCGCTTGAGCAGGTGGAGGCTGCGGTGAAGACGGAAGCCGCGTTAATCTATGCGGACTTCGAGTTCATCAAGCAGTTCCCGGCAGCTGTCGAAGCATGCCGTGCTGCAGGCAAGCCAATCGCGCTCGTGACGCCGCGCATCCATATGCCGAACGAGAACGGCTACCACCGGAACATTCTGAAGTTGAAGCCGGATGCTGTGCTCATTCGGAACACGGGAGCGCTGCACTTCTACGTGCAGGCGAAGGCGGAAGCGGCCGCCAAGGGTGAGCCGTTCCCAACGCTGATTGGCGACTTCTCCTTGAACGTGGCCAATCATAAGGCCGTGGAGCTATTCGCGCAATCAGGACTGGATACCATCACGCCTTCCTATGACTTGAACATTCAGCAAATGGTGGATATGCTGCAGCATGCAGATACAGCGAAGCTAGAAATCGTCATTCACCAGCATATGCCGATGTTTCATACGGAGCATTGCGTATACTGCACGTTCCTGAGCGAAGGAACGGATTACACGAACTGTGGCCGTCCATGCGAGGAGCACCGCGTCTCCTTGCGCGACCGCATCGGCATGTCCCACCCGGTCCGGGTAGATGAAGGCTGCCGCAACACGGTCTACAACGCGATCGAGCAGTCTGGTGCGGAATATTTGACGCATTTCCTTGAGCTTGGCGTTGGTTCATACCGCGTTGAATTCCTGGAAGAGACGACAGAACAGGTGCACGAGGTCATTGACCTGTACGGACGTGCGCTGCGCGGCGAGATTAACGGCACTGAAGTGTGGCGCAAGCTGAAAGCAACGAATCAGCTCGGCGTAACCCGCGGGCAATTGGTGAAGTAAGACTAGCGCAGCATGAGTAAATAGAATGCGAAAATGGGAGCCCGAATGGAAGTGCAGTGAGTGAGACTGCACATTCATTCGGGTTCTTGTTGTGCCATTAAGGAATGGTTAAGTTCTTCTGTAAAGCGACAAAACGAATTTCATTTCCTCTCTTTACCCTTCCTTGAAAAGGTATGCCTGTTCCATCCATTGCTTCACTCTCCCCTTTATTCAGAATGGAAGCCGCCCTTTCTTTTTCAAACGAGAATACGTTGTTGGCTTCCGTGGTGCAATGGCCCTTATGTCCGTTCTCCCCTACAGTCAGGAGGGATAACGTTGAGGATAAGGCACGTGTCGTTTCGTATATCAAGTCATGAAGCGGCCGCTTGTGATGGCAGTGGAACCAGAGGAGTCATTGGGCAGGCGTGCCGTCTCCTGATGGAAGGGGAGAATGAAGCAAAGAGGCGGATGGAGCGAATCTCCTTCAGCCTGAATGCGTTATTGTATGAAAGGAACAAGGCCTCGATGGAGCTTTTCAGGAGGGAGTTTCTACTGTAAGCAAATGCGGGAATCACAAAAGTTATATGGAAAAATACGGATTTATGGGATATCATGTTGCTTAAGATGGATTGGTATTCAATATTTTCAACTGTGAAGCTTGAAAGCATAATGAATGGCGGTAGAACGGATAACGTTTGGTGAGAGTAGATATTTTATTTGTTTAGCGATAGGGGAAGGCATGATGCAAAAAATCATAAAGACAATATTGGTATCTGCATTTATTGTTCTATTGACAGCGTGCCAAACAGAGAAGCAGTCAATCGACAATCCGCAATTACGGGTTCTCTATTGGGATGAGGACAGCTTTTTTAAAAAGCACGGAAGCCTGTTCCTTGCAAATCATCCTGACTATAATATCGAAGTTATTCCACTTAAAGATGAGCTTAAGCCAGGCAAAGCCCCAGTTGATTCTATGATGAAGGTGATCCGCGATAAACAGCCTGACCTTATCCAGCCAGACTTGGATACTTATAAGGTTCTTGTGAAAGAAGGCATGCTTGAGCCAATAGATGATCTGATCAGAAAAGATGGCTATAGTCTCGATGATTATGTCCCTGCGGTGCTCGCTGCGCTTAAGGACAAGAAGAGTGGCGAACTGTTCGGGTTACCTTCTACTTTTAGCGGAATCGGTCTCTATTATAATAAGAGCATATTTCAATTGCATGGAATTCCGTTGCCGAAAAATCATATGAGTTGGGATGATATATTTCAAATGGCTGAACGGTTCGCGAGACCGTCATCGAACGTGAACGAAGAACGCCTCAGTTCGGATTGTATCACAAGTACAGCATGAGTCCCTTTATGATGGCATTGGATATAGGAGAGGGCGGAGGATTGTCTATTTACGATCCGGTGAACGAACAATTTACACTTCATACAGACGCTTGGCATAAGGTGATTGAAAAGACGATGACATGTATAAAATCCGGAGCCTGCTATCAAGCGGGGGTGCAAAAGGAACCGGACAGAATGGACAAGAACGGCATTCTTAAAAGGAATTATCCTTTCTTGAACGGTAATGTTGCCATGGCAGTAGAACGGTCCGATTTGCTGCGAACGTTAATCGCCAATAAGGAGCCGTTTGATGAATTCGAATGGGGTGTAGTCTCCATGCCTGTGCACCCAGAAAATCCGAGCATGGGGAACGGCATCAGCATGAACGAAATATTTTCGATTCGTGAGAACTCTGCAAATAAAGAGGTGGCATGGGAATTTATAAAGACGATTTCAAGTGAATCATACGGTAAATTAATGATGCGTTCCAATACAGAGGAGCTGCCAGCGCGCAAGTCTTTGTCAGAAAAGCTGGAGCATCCCGACATCGGAGCTTTTTACGAACTGGAGCAAACGAACAATAACATTGTGGAATATTTGCGATTTCTGCCTCCGCCGGTGTTGGAGCAGTTGGATCAAAGCGCGGGCAAATATTTAGGGGAGGTATCAGCGGATAAGCTGACGGTTGCTGCGGCGCTGGAGGGGATTCAGCGTGATGTTCAATCGGCTATGGAGCAGTTTGCTGCACCATAACCAATAATGCATGTGTGATGGAGCAGGAGCAGTCTGCTGTGCTATAAGATCAAACTTGTGTGGACGTCGCAAAGTTCATAAAGGAGTAAAGCAGAGCCTATCCTTCCGCAGGATGGGTTCTTTTTTTGTGTCATTCTCGGGTGTTGTGCGGAGTGTTTTCATTTAACACATTGTTTTCTGCGGGTGGGTGGAGTCCTATTGGAACATGTACAGTGGAATGTACAGATGCGGCGGCTAAATGGCGCTTGGGCTGTATTTCGTCCAGTGGATCTGGCTGTTTTTAGTATTGCTGCGGAATAAGTGCCAAACCACTGTATGAATTCCAATGGAACCCGCCGTTAGGAGATTTATGTGGCTGTTTGACTGTACGAAATCCAATGCAGGGGTGGTGAGACAAAGGGACTCCGGAGATAGAACCCGTTCTTCGGCTCTTCGTTTTCTCTTAGCAGAGGAGAAAGAGGGATGAATAGCATCGAACTGCGAATACCGGCAATATCATCCCCATAATAAGAAGCATTAGCGCCTCGGAATGGGAACAGGGTTGAGGTTGCAGTGAAGGAAAGCGGTGCAGGATACCGTAGACTGGATCTCGATCGGAGTGTAAAATGAGACTACATGAATATTTGGTTCTTTTCGGCAACTACGTGACAGCAATCAACAAGAGTAGACTTCAAAGGGGATGATAGGAGCTATTAGAGATAAGGAGTTGTGTGTGGTGAAGAGATGGAATTTCCCTCATAAATTGAAAGCGATTGCAAAAGGTCGCAGTCTATATCAGCATCGTCTCATCCGCACGCTGGTCGTCCTGGTCACATGCGCCTTGGTATTTACGACCATTTCTCTATATATCGTCGCTCACTCCTCCGCGCTGGACATGCAGCAGGAAGCATATGTGCAGGAAAGGGAGCAGTTCAATGCGCAGCTCACGTTCATGGGGGACACGCTTAAAAATTTAATTATGAGTTTATACGTTGACCCGGAAGTGTATACGCTGATGCATGGGGAAGAGCTATCTATTATCGAAATTGCCTCCAAGATGCGCAAGGTGGAGCAAATCGCGAACGCAACGGGGTATTTGGAATCGATTGCGCTATATAACGGGCCGTCTGAGCAGTTATTCTCCACGAGCGCCGTCATTCAACAAAATGCTCGCGGTGAAAGGGACGCTGTTCTGCAGCAATTGACTCTGTCCGATCCCGCCTCCTTCAAGCTGATGCCTTTCTCGGTTCCGAATGCCTCCGGCACAGCTGAACAAGTCGATAGCTTGCTGTATGGATTATTTGATTTTTCCGTTACCTACCGAAATTCCTCGCATCCAGAGCCTGGCTCCATCTTACTGTTCATCCGCCCTAGCTGGTTGTTTCAGCAGTTGTCTGTCAACAGCGGGCCTTTTTCTAAAAGCTCTCAGTTTTTCGTCGGCACCCCGGACGGCATCGTGTTCGATCAAGACGGACGAAGGCTGGACCGCGATCGGAAGGGGCTGCGTGACGGAACGGACGAAGCCTTTGCACTTGCGTACGAGGACGTCCACCATAATCCAGGCCAATCCGGTTCCTTCGTCCATTCTTCTGCTCAGGGGAAGATGGTTATTCGCTATGCGCCGACGGAATTTTACGGCTGGACGTTGTATCAAATGCAGCCGTATCGGCAAATTGTTGCGCGCATGGATCGGTTGGCCTTTACTTTCGTGGCCGTGGGCGGGGGAACCTTGCTCGCTTCGGTTGTCATTTCTTATTTGTTTGCGTTGAAGCTGTATCGTCCGTTATTCCGCCTCGTGCAACAATGGAATCTGTCTCCTCGGGGAGGCTCGCACACCCACACCCAAGATGAGTTCTCCTGGCTGCAGCAGATGTACCGCGGGATGATGTCCCGACTGGAGCATTTGCATAACCGCGTCGAGCAGGATCGGCCGCTGGCCGTACAGGCAGAGCTAAGGAAGTGGATTGACGGATATATTCGCGGCGATACGGCCGACTTTCAACGGTGGCTGGAGAAGCGCGAATGTCATGAAATTACAGATGGTCCTTATCTGTTCGCGCGCATTTCGGTCACGAAGCCGGATGCTGACACACATGAAGCAGCGGTCGAGGCTGAAGATCTCTTGGAGATGGTGAAGGAAGAGATTGTCCGAAGGCTGCCTGACAGTTGGCGCATGACTTCGGTGCCGGAACGGAGCGGCGAGGAGCTGCTCTGGTTCTCCCTTCCCGCAGCGGCTATTGGAACGGAGCTTGAGGCAGAGCGGCTGCTTGAGTCGGCAGCTCAACAGAGCCGGGCGGCGTCTGATGGGCGCTTTAAAGAGGTCTTGGTCACCGTGGCGATCAGCGATGTCGTTGGCGGTATTGAGGAGGTGCCTGACGCCAAGCAACAGGTGGATGAACGCTGGACGTACCGGTTTGTCTACGGACCGGCTGTCGTCATCCATTCCGGGCTGCTGCGTCATCATGCGACGAGCAGCTTCACGATGCAGGTGAAGGAGCGTGATCTCACGCGCTGCACGACGAAAGCATGCGAGGCAATGCGGATGAACCGTCAGGCGCAGCTGGACGATGCGTTGGCGGATTGGTTCGATACGGCCCGGAGCTGTGTGCCGGATATGGTTCGCTCGGCGCTGCTGCTGCTTGCCTTGGAGTTGTTCACGGTCTGGCAGGAACGGGCTAGCTACGGCAAAGAGTCGGAGTCGTCGGGATTTATACAATGGCGTAATTTGAAAACAGAGCTGCAGCAGGCTGACGATTTAGAGCAAGCCCGAGGTGTGCTGGCACATTGGTTGGAGCAAATCCGTCCTACTTCAGAAGAGGAGGAGGAACGGTGCAGACAAGCGATCGTCGCTGCCATGCAGGATTTGGCGCGGGTGGAGCTGGCGAACCCTGATTTCGGGTTGGCTGCGGTGGCGGATGCGCTGCAATTGAGCACTGCTTATATTAGCCGTGTCTACCGCCAAGGCACAGGTATAAGCTACTTGGATTATTTGCATGATGTTCGCCTGCAACGGGCGATGGAGCTGCTTATGAACGACAGCTTGACGATTGCAGAAGTGATGGAGAAGGTCGGCTACCGGACGGAGAGTCACTTTTTCAAGCGATTCAAGCAAAAGTTCGGCGGTACGCCGAAGCAGTGCCGCACCCGCCAAGCGATTCAAGCCTTGAGTGATTCGGATGCTTTGTAAGGCGCGGTGACGATGCTTTTTATACCCTCGAAGCTGAATTGAGCAGTTCAGTTCGAATTGAGCAGTATGGTTGAGGAGTCGAGTTTAATATGAACGGTTGAGCGGGCCTAGCCCGCTTTTTTACATTGGAGATGAGGCTTTAGCTTGGCGTGAACGCCGAAAAAGGAGGAATGTTGAATGTGATGCAGCCTGCGAAACGATTTTCAAAATGGAAGCATGAATGGAAAATGATGAAACGGCAGCGCTCGCTCCTCGTCATGAGTGCTCCGGCTATTTTGTTCAAGCTCATTTTCAGCTATCTCCCTTTAATTGGATTGGTCATTGCTTTTAAGAGCTATCGATACGATTTAGGTATTTTCGGGAGTGATTGGAATGGATTCAACAACTTTACCTTCTTCTTTACTTCACAGACAGCATGGATCATCACCCGCAACACGGTGCTGTACAATGGCGCCTTCATCCTGCTTACAACGGTCTGCGCGCTGCTGCTTGCCATCCTGCTGCGAGAGATTATGGGACGGCGGATCCAGATGTACCAGACCGTGCTCTTTTTGCCGCACCTGCTGTCATGGGTTGTGGTAGGCTACATCGCGCTAGCCATCTTTGAACCGGGCAAAGGGCTGCTGCATCAGCTGGCGCTCTCCATGGGCGAACAACCCGTCGCCTGGTATCAGGAATCGAAATGGTGGCCGCTTATTTTGCCTTTGTTCCATATATGGAAATCGGTCGGTTTGTCCGCTCTTATTTATTTTGCAGGCATATTGGGGATTCACCCGAGCTACTATGAGGCGGCGCAAATTGATGGCGCTTCCAAGTGGCATCTGGCCACCAAGATTACGATACCGATGCTGATGCCGCTCGTCGTTATTTTGTTCCTTGTGGCGGTCGGCGGAATCTTCCGCGCGGACTTCGGGTTGTTCTATTTCATTCCGAACGATTCCAGCTTCCTCTATTCGACGACGGATGTTATCGACACGTATGTGTATCGCTCCTTGAAAAATATTGGCGATATCGGCATGACAGCCGCGGTGGGATTGTATCAGTCGGTTGTCGGATTTGTTTTGGTTATTTCCGCAAACGCGCTCGTGCGGAGGATCAATCGGGATAACGCGATGTGGTGACGAGGTAACTAATGCAAGCAGCATGAATGGTGGTTTTTAAATTTCGAATTTCGGATTTCGATGCGCAGAAAAAGGAGGGGGCAGGATGGAACGTAAATGGAGTTGGTCGAGAGGTGTAATACACGGGATCTTTCTTGTGCTTAGCATCGCGATTATCGCGCCGATGTGGCTGGTAGTGTCCGCCTCGTTCACGGCAGAGGAGGAGCTTATTTTATCGGGCTACTCATTCTTTCCGCAGGAGTTCAGCATGCAAGGATATGAGGTCATATTACAATATCCGGTCGATCTGATCCGCGCCTATGGCGTGACGATTCTGGTGACGATAGCAGGCACGCTGGCCAGCATTTTGCTGACGGCGATGACGGGCTATGTGCTGGCGCGCAAAGACTTCCAGTATCGGCGCATGCTGACGTTCTACGTCTTTTTTACGATGATATTTAGCAGCGGGTTGGTTCCGTTCTATATGTTGGTGACGAAATATTTGCACATAAAGGATACGGTCTGGGCGCTCATTATTCCTTATTTGTTGAATCCGTTCTATGTGCTCATTATGAAAGGGTTCATGGATAAGCTGCCGCACGAGATGATTGAATCCGGAAAAATGGACGGGGCCGGGGAGTGGCGCATGTTCTTTCAGCTCATCCTGCCTTTGTCGGCGCCAGCATTGGCGACGGTCAGCTTGTTCATCTCGTTCGCGTATTGGAACGATTGGTGGCTCGGGCTGCTGTTCATCGACAACGAGCAATGGGTGCCGCTGCAGCTGCTGTTATACCGCACGATGAGCTCGATTGAATTTATCGCGAAAAATGCGCAATACGTCGACGGTCTCGTCGATCTGTCGAAGTTTCCGAGCATGTCGGCACGCATGGCTTTGGCAATAGTGGGCGCGGGACCGATGATGTTTATTTTCCCGCTGTTCCGCCGCTTCTTCGTGACGGGGCTGACGATCGGCTCCTTGAAGGAATAGGGTGAAGGCTGGATTCGTTTCTTATGTTAAGTGTTAATGGCATGAAAGGTTAATGAAATTAAAAGTTCGTGATCAAAAGGGACTTTTTGAACGACCTCTAAAAGTATAGAACGTTAATGATATGGGGGAATGAACATGCAGAGGCAAGACGGGAATCATGTACGCGGCAAATGGAGGATATGGAGTGTTACGCTGCTTCTTTTTATGCTGCTGTTAAATGCATGCGGCGGAGGTGGAGCTTCTTCTGATAAGAGCGACGCCAAGGGGGCGTCCAGCGAGACATCCACTGGAGCGTCCGGCAGTGGCGGGCTGGAGTCAGTCGAGTTGACCTGGTACTATCCGCAGTGGAATACACAGCGGGACTTGAAGACGGTCGAGCAAGCGATCAACGACATAACGACGAAGGAAATTCAAGCGACGATTCGGCTAAAGCCAATCGAGAACAGCAGCTACGCGCAGAAGCTGAACACGATGGTCGCGTCGAACGAGAACTTTGACATCGCCTGGACTTCGTTCTGGATGTTCGACTATGCGCAGAACGCGCGCAAAGGGGCTTTTCTGGAGCTGGACGGCTTAATCGACACTCATATGCCCGAATTGAAGAAGACGCTGCCAGGCGTCGTCTGGGAAGCGCTGAAGGTGGACGGGAAGACGTACGGCATATTGAACTACCAGACGATTACGAACCGGGAAGGATTCATTGTACAGAAGCAGTATGCGGACAAGTACAAGCTTGATCCGGCCTCTATTAAGCAAGTCAAAGACATGGAGCCGTTCCTGACTGCCGTCAAAAACGGGGAACCCGGCATTATCCCGTTCGCGCTGACACGCGGCGGTTCCTTCGAGGTTATGAAAAACTCCTTCAATCGCTTGGAGTTCATTAATAATCACGCCATTATCGGTATTTATCAGGATGACAAGGAATTGAAGGCAATCGACATCATCCAGACCCCGGAGTATAAGGAATATACCGAATTGATGCATGGTTGGTTCAAAAAGGGGATTATTAATCAGGATGCGGCCAACCTGAAGAGCGTGAATGATTTGAAGAAGGTCGGCAAGATCGCGTCTGTCTTCCATAATGTTTTGAAGCCGGGACGGGATATCGAAGAGAAGGCTTCGTTCGGCGGCAAAGACATTGCGCTTGTCCATCTAACGGAGCCGTATGTCGGCACGAATACGATTATTCAATCGATGCAGGCGATTAGCAAAAATTCGAAAAATCCAGAACGGACGCTCATGTTCCTCGAGCTATTGAACAAGGATGAGCGGCTTATCAACCTTATCTCGTTCGGGGTGGAGGGCAAGCATTACGAGAAAGTGAACGAGAACACCGTCAAGCTAATTGAAGGCGGCGGGTATGACCCGAACCAGACGTGGGTGTTCGGCAACACGTTTAAAGCGTTCTTGCGTGAAGGGCAGTCGCAGGAGGTGCGCGATCAGACGATCAAGGAGAACGAGAGCGCCCGCCCTTCGCCGATTCTCGGCTTCACGTTCGATCCGCAGCCCGTCTTAACGGAAATGGCCAACATTCAAGCCGTGAACGACCAATATGGCCCTGGCCTGGATACGGGTACGGTTGATCCGGCGCAGTTTTTGCAGGAGTATATTGACAAGCGCAAGCAGGCGGGGATTGATAAGGTGCTGGGGGAAATTCAGCGCCAGTTGGATGAGTGGAGGGAGAAAACGGGGAAGTGACATAGAGAGTGATAAATAGTAGGGAAAGAGAACGAACAAGCAAGTGGTTTTAAGTAATGTAGAAACTTTGATGTTTTGGCTGTATGGAAATCAGTAGCTTGTAAACGGATAGAGTGGTGAAGCAGGGCTTCGGACGTTGGAGTTCTGCTTTTTTTTGAATGTAATAACTCCGGCTTGTTGCTACATACAATTTGGAAGAGATGCAATAAGATCGATGTGCAGATAGCCTTTAGATTCATGTATACTTACAGGGAGTACTTGGAACGGATTACTGATGGATATGGAGGTAAACATGAAAATCAGGAAAGCGATCATTCCTGCGGCGGGACTCGGCACACGCTTCCTCCCAGCGACGAAGGCGATGCCGAAAGAAATGCTGCCAATAGTGGATAAACCGACCATCCAATATATAGTCGAAGAGGCCGTTGCATCGGGTATCGAAGATATCATTATCGTCACAGGAAAGGGAAAGCGGGCGATTGAAGACCATTTCGACAACGTGTTTGAACTCGAACACATGCTGCGCGAGAAGGATAAGCTTTCGCTGCTGGAAGAGGTGCGAAAGCCGTCAGAGTTGGCGGACATTCACTACATTCGTCAAAAGGAGCCGCGCGGACTGGGGCATGCCATTTGGTGCGCCCGCAAGTTTATTGGCAATGAGCCGTTCGCCGTACTGCTGGGCGACGACATCGTCCAAGCAGATACGCCGTGCTTAAAACAGATGCTGGAAGTGTATGAGCAATACGAATCGTCCATCGTTGGCGTCCAACCGGTGCCGTGGGAACAGGTATCCCGCTATGGTGTGGTTGCCGGATCGCTTATTCATGAACGCATTCTCAAAGCGGAGCAGCTCATTGAAAAGCCAGCACAAGAGAAGGCCCCGTCGAACTGGGCCATTATGGGGCGGTATGTGCTGACACCGCGCATATTTGGATTGTTGGAACAGCAGGAGGCAGGAGTGAACGGAGAAATCCAGCTTACCGATGCGATTGCCCAATTAGGGCGGGAAGAAACCGTATTGGCGTATCACTTTGACGGGCATCGTCATGATGTAGGGGAGAAGCTTGGCTTTATTGAGACAACACTGCATTATGCATTACAGCGGCCAGAGTTGCAAGGTGATCTGCTGGACTATATGAAACGGATGATTGAGCAATATGAGGGAACGGAATAAATTGTGATATGACAGCAACATCTGCATCTGTAACAGTGAACGATCATCTTAGCATCGGCCAGCCGTACCTGTCATACTAATGAAGTGACCAACGAGTGATTTTGGCGCAGAATGTGAATACAGAAGACCCTAATCTCAATTTCCATCGAGATTAGGGTCTTTCGGTTTAAGAGCTATTTTGCATTAAAGCGCATCGCTGCCACTTGCTCGATTTGTTCTTTCTCAGAAGGATCTGCTGCTACGAGCTTGTCATACCATGCTTGGTCGACTTGTCCTTGCTGCATGGTTGCCGCAACGTACCAGCGTGCAAGCTCCTTATTATTGGAGTCGTTTAAGTCTTCCTGCAAATAAGGTTTCATCGCTTCTGCAGCTTGCCCTGGGTCGCCCTTCATGATGTAAGCCCGACCTGCATTCATTGCCATGCGGGAGGTGACATAGAACTCATTACCTTGCAATTGCCCCTCAGGGAGCGTCTTCAAATGCTCGACTCCTGCTTTGACATGTTCAAATGCGGAAATGATTTCATCCATATATTCATTTTTCTTATCAGGTGCCTCATTGTTTGCAATTACACCTTGACGCAGGGCAGCTTCCATATATTTATCGTACCATACCATATCCCATGGGAAACTAGATGCATGTTCAGAGTAAACCTGATATAACTCTGTCTCCATACCTTTCATTTCGTAACCGTTAATAAGACGTTTGAGTAGAGACTGTTTGTTATAAGGTTCCTTTTTTAGGGCTTCTTTTAAGGTCTGTTCTGCAATGGTGAAAAACTTTTCGTCTTGTTGTAGTTGATACATCTGTTGGAACAAATAAGCTTTAAAATCCGCGTATTCCGGAACTGTTGGTCGAATGTTCATTGCTTTGTCCAAGTGAACCATTGTTTGATTAAAATCCTTCGTTAGAGCCACAGTTTCTTGTGCTTTTGTAAAGGAACTGGAAGCTTGCAGGAATAGTAGCGACGTAATAAACATCCCAAGCCCAACGACGCCAAGGATACTTGTCATGGCTATCCGGAACGATTTAGGTTTGAGTTTCTCAAACGGTTTCGATTCTACCGAGGCTGTCATACCTCCAAGACTCATGAAGACGAGGATGCCAATGTATACATAGCTCATATTAAAATCCATAACGCTATGTATCAAGATACTAGTAGTTAGAATGAAGTACATAAAGTAACTGTTGCGTTTTTCTTCATTTGCCGTAATGAAAGATCGAATGTATTTCCAATATACGAATGCTAAAAATGCGATTAAAACGACAAAACCAATAATTCCGGCTTCGACCAGATATTGCATATAATAACTGTGTGCCTGCGCTGATTCGTAAGGGTTGTTTTGATACTTCTCATAGAGCGCGCTCCATGCGCCGCCACCGGCGCCAAGCAGTGGATAGTCTGCCACCAGCTTCAACGAGTCTTTGTAAAAAGTTATACGTTCCAAAACACTGTGCTGTTGAAAATTAATGGACCCTAAACGGGAAGAAATGCTTTCTGGCAACATATTTTTCGCGCTAGTCCCGATGAAAATGAATAAAAGCAATGCTACTGCAACAGTGCCGCCGACAGGGATGAGGGCGTTCGCCCATTTCTTGGCCGAGAAGTTCTCAAGCTTTTTCTCCAGCCAAGGAGCAACAAACCTCTGAATGACCCAGCTTAGTGCAGCAGACACGACGGATGCCCCAAGGACATACATCCAGCCCTTCAAGGAGGAAGCCTCCGTTGGGTTCAGTTGAGCTTGAATGCCGATTTCCGAAACGGGATTCAATACTACAAACGTTGCCGCACCGCTTATGGCCAAATGCAAAATCCATAGCAGCTGCCGAGCAGGCTTAACAAATAACAACACAACGATAAATACGACCGGGAGCAGAACCAAGCCGCCGCGGGAGAGCGTCAGAAAGATGGATAAAATAATCGGTACCAGCATGAAGCCATGAACCGCATGACTTACCGCCTTGCGAGTTGTCGTTAAATAGAACACGGCTACAAACAAAAATGCCATGAGATAGGCCGCGTAAGTGTTCGGATACTGAAACACGGAGGCAAGGCGCGGGCCGTTGGCATCTATCCATATGGCTTGCTCATACAACCCGTCCGCATTAAGCCTCGAAAACCATCCAATGAATACAGCTGCAAATTTACCGTTTCCAAGCCAATTCAACAGTCCGAACCAAACAATGGCATAGGCGGAGCCCGTTAATGTGAACTGGATAATACGATTCAATCTTTCTTCCCCAGACATAAAATAGGCAAGAGAGAAGAAAACAGCATACGTAAACATGATTAGAACAGCATTTACCGCCAAATAATTGGAAGCTGCAAAAAATGACGAAACTCCGTAGGTTAAAGGCAGTAAAAATACAATAGATGTAAATATGTCGGATTGATAATTTCTTTTTTTGAACTGAAGCAGGAACCCTGCCGCCAAGAATGATAGAATAGAAGCGATAAGGACTGACCCGTATATCGGTTTTTCAAAGTATGTCATTTGACCGTTAAACAAAGCAAACTGAAATGGGGACCAGATCAAGAACAAAATAAGAGTAATTAACATTCCCCAATGAAGAAGAGGGAATTTGTCGTTTTTGTCGTTTTTGTCGTTTCTTTGCTTAGGCTTAGAAGCCCCATAGCCATATGTAGACAAAGTTTTATTCTCCTTTGCAGTAAATTTCTGTTTTACTATCTATATTCATAAATAAATCCAAATATATGTATATATTGACTTCGCCTAAATTATCATTGTTTCATTTGCCAAGCTTGAGGTCCAATATCACATACTAATTAAGATTTAAATAATTTCTCCAATGATATTATGTTGATGGAATTGGAAACCTTTTGCGACTGATGAAATTCGAGTTTATTTTATCATAAAAGGAAAGGGGAGGGAAATTGAGAGTTTTGATAAATTCTAAATACGCTGTATACTAAGAGGGCAATAAGGATAGTTAAGCTATAATATAAAAGACTTTTCCATATGGGATCTGAGAATTGGCAGGTAACATGATTCGGTGGAAAAACTGTGAGACAAGTGGCTTGTAACAGGCATGTGCCACGATGCGCATATTATATGACTTTAATTTAGGAATCGCGGGGTTAGAGCATGATTACTAAAGCAATTAATGTTTATCGCAAATATGGTTTTTTACTTTCCCAATTGGTAAAAAGAGATTTTAAGACGAAATATAGAAGATCATTTTTAGGCATTATTTGGAGTCTTTTAAATCCCTTGTTTATATCAATCGTACAGTACATGGTGTTTTCCAGTTTGTTTCGTTTTGACATTCCTAACTATGCTGTTTATTTGCTCAGTGGTATCGTTATGTTCAATTATTTAACAGAAGCCACTACTCAATCAATGACATGTATTTTACAAAATGCTTCTTTAATAAACAAAGTTTATATTCCTAAGTATATTTACCCGTTTTCTCGTGTTTTGTCTACGGGTGTAAATTTCTTGTTTTCTCTCGTGGCATTATACCTTGTTATAATTTTCTCAGGAATGAGAGTCACTTTTGCGCATATATCCATTTTGTATGTCATAGGTTGTATGTTTGTATTTATATTAGGGTTATCACTGTTATTGGCGTCATTGATGGTCTTCTTTCGAGATACACAATTTCTATACGGTGTTGCATTAACGATTTGGACTTATTTAACACCTATTTTTTATCCGGAAACTATTCTTCCACCGCATATGTTGTCATTGTTGGGATTTAATCCGATGTACCATTTTATTAGATTTATGAGATTTATTATTTTATACAATGGAATTCCTGACTTTAAAGCATGGCTATATTGTGCTATTTTTGCAATTCTATCGCTTTTGTTGGGGATATACGTGTTCAAACGAACTCAGAATAAATTTATTCTTAATTTATAAGGAGAAGGATTCGCTTGATTGAATTAAATAACGTATCCATGAAATTTCGCATGGCTAACGACCGCATAATGAGCCTTAAGGAATTTATGGTGAAGAAGATAACAGGAAAGCTAGAATATAAAGAATTTGTTGCTTTAAAAGATGTGACTTTCTCCATAAAACAAGGCGAGGTAGTCGGTATTGTTGGTGGCAACGGAGCTGGCAAGAGTACTTTACTTAAGATTATTTCAGGAATCTTATCGCCTACTCAGGGGAGCGTAAGGGTAAATGGAAGCATTGCACCTATGCTGGAGCTTGGGGCAGGCTTTGATTCTGATCTAACAGCAAAAGAAAATGTTTTTCTAAATGGAGCAGTGCTAGGGTACTCAAAAGAATATTTAAACGGTAAATATGATGAAATTGTTGAGTTTTCTGAATTGGAAGAATTCATGGACGTTCCAATCCGTAATTTTTCGTCAGGAATGACGATGCGTTTGGCTTTTTCTATTGCCACGCTAGTCAATCCGGATATTTTGATTGTGGATGAAATTCTATCGGTCGGTGATGCTCATTTTCAAAAAAAAAGTTCCCGAAGGATGCACGAACTAATCAATGGAGGGGCTACAGTAATCTTGGTATCACATAGTATCGAACAAATTCGTGAGATGTGTTCCAAAGTTATTTGGCTTGAACGCGGTGTTTTAAAAATGGTTGGGAACACAGATGAGGTATGTAATGCATATATGAGTAGTATGAAAGATTAATCACAAAGTATATTAGAACCTACAGAGGGATTAAGTTATAAAGATAGGTTATATACGCCTACATTTATTACAAAATATAATCATCTATACTTTATTGTTGATTGTTGGCATCACCGCGTCATATATCATCATAATTTAATTGATCCTATTCAAAAGTGGAGAGTACTGGATGGGGAATTTATCAACCTTCATTCGATTACCAGTGATGGAGAAGTCTTATTAGTAGATGACACAGATAATAATATCGTTAGAGTTTATAGGAAAAATGGGGACTCTTTTATTGAAACACAAACAATCAGAGACATCGGAGATCAGCCACATAAGTTGTTTTTTGACGAGAAAAGCAAATTGTTCTACGGGATATCGGCATCGTCGCAACAGGTATTTGTACTAAGAAATATTGAAACTGAAGTTATTGTAGAAAAAATTGTGAAACTAGAGTATTTGGGGAGTGCGTATATTAGGTCATTTAGCATCATCGATGGAAAAATATATTTTGTATCTGGTCCGGGAAAGATTATTGTAGCTGAAGTAGCTGACTTATCTTTTAATTTGTTGTGTGAGTATAAAGTTCCGTTTGAATTTCAAGGAATGAATGATATAGCTAAAATCGGTTCTTATTTTTATCTTAGTGTATATCAAACTGGAACCGGTGATATTGCTCCAAGATTAGTCAGAGTTCGAGATTTAAAAGAACTAGAAACCTGTTATGAAGATATTTATGAGTTACTGAATTTGGAGGGGACTCCTTATTATTTTTCATTTTTGGATGATAGAGTGTTTTTGACGGAAATTGACTCCTATTCAGCTATTAGGTCATTTATGGTTGTCGATGACAAGATATGCGATGTTCAGGTACATTATGATATGGGTAAACCAAACGAATCCTCAATGAGGCAACGTGAAAGGAAATAAGTGGAAACAAACAGTGATTGGAGTGGGATGGTGTGGCAAAACTTAACCTGGACTATTATGAGCCAAGTACTGACGATATTTACTCTGATGGAAATATTGAATCCGAGTTGTTGCAGTATGCAATAAATGCGGATTGTGATTGGTATCGTGATGGAAGATGGCCTGTTGTTTACCATATGTCCCATCTCCGACACAATATATTAAACTGGTTTCCATTCAGAGATAAATGCAGCATATTGGAAATTGGCGCCGGTTGTGGTGCGTTAACAGGACTTTTATGTGAGTTAGGGGCAAAAGTTGTTGCGGTAGAACTGACTAAGAGACGTGCAGAAGTAAATTATCAGCGTCATAAGCATTTTGAAAATCTTGAAATTGTCGTTTGTGACGTCCAGAAGATTCCTCTTGAGTGGAAGTTTGATTATATAATTATTAACGGTGTACTAGAGTACGCAGCTTATATGGTTAAGAGTGAACAGCCATACGTAGACTTCTTAAAACTATCTGCAAAACATATGAATGCCGAAGGAAGAATTTTGCTATCTATTGAAAATAGGCTAGGACTGAAATATTTTTCAGGTTCAAGGGAAGATCATACAGGAAAGTTTTTTTCCGGTATAAACGGGTATGCTGATGGAGAACAAGTGAGGACTTTTTCCAGGGCGGAATTAGATGAGCAAGTTAGCAATGCACAGCTTTATCCATTGAAGTATTATCATCCTTTTCCTGATTATAAGTTCCCAGTTGAAATTTATACAGATGCAACAATTTGTGATAGAACACCGACTGTTCCTGATAATCCTATGGATATGTCGAGAGTAAAGCTTTTTGAAGAGAAAAAGGTCTATGAATCACTCATGAAATTGGGTGTTATTGATAAATTCAGTAATTCATTTTTGGTAGAAATAGCTGCTAGTCCCGAAGAAGAGCCAGCAAATATTTCATACGTTAAAATAAGTGCAAATAGAAATCAAAAATTTCAGATTTGCACTTATTTTGATACTGATAAGAGAGTTGTTTATAAGAAAGCTCTATGGCCAGTTGGGAAAGAACATTTGTATAGAATGGAGCACTACAGTAATTTTGAATATGGTAATTCTGGCTTGAAGAACATAGGATGTCAACAAAAAGGTGATAGTTTATCCTTTCCTTTCATAACAGCAGATAGTTTAGAGGGGATTTTGCTCAAAGCATGCAAACATAATGATACCGACAAATTCTTTGCTCAAATCAATGATTTTCGAGAGGTTCTATTTGAAGATATACCATTACAAAAACAGCCTATTTCGGCATCTTTTGAAGATATATTTGGTCAAGGAAAATGCCATCAGGAACTTCGTTGGAAAGATAATGCCAACGTCGATATGATCTCAGGGAATATTTTTGTTCAAAACGACGGTTATCAAGTTATAGACTATGAATGGCATGTCGCATGTAAAGTACCTATGGAGTTCCTTATATGGCGTATGCTTAAACAATTTGCAGAAGAACACACCCTTAGTGGTTTTTTGACGAAACCTACGTTGTATGATTTAATCGGTATCAACGAGCAAACAGAGGAATGCTTTCTTGGTTGGGAGTCTCACTTCATAAGTGAATATGTAGGAATGAAAGAGGTACACCATCTTACTAAAGATATAGTTCCTATTGATATTGAACAAGCAGTAACACAACAAATGAAGGAGAATGTGTTACAAAGTAGCTTGTTTTTTGATTTGGGAAATGGATTTTCAGATGTTAATTACGAAACTAGTCGTGCAGTATATACTTCGACCGGCTTTGTAGTGGCATTTTCACAGGAAAAATTAAGGGAAGCAAAAACGTTGAGATGGGATCCGCTTGAAGGACGTGCTTGTTGCATTCAAATACAGAAAGTTGAAACTGATGGGATATTTACGGATCTTGATTCGATTAATGCTGAAAGGTATACAGAGGATATAGGTTATGAATTTTTTACTTTTGATCCACAGTTTCAGTTAAGTGGTGATTTTTCGAATGCAACCTACCTAAAAATCTACTTCTCTTGCAGGATTTTGGACTGGACAGTGGGATATCATAAGCGGGAAGAAGAGTTATATCTCAGTAACAAAAAAGTAGCAGAACAAGAATTAATAAATATTCAACTTCAAACTAAATTAGAGGAGCAGGTATTAAAAAAACAGCAATTGTTAACCGAAATAAATGATATCCAAAAACTAAATAGTATTAAAAAAGCTCAGCTAGAAGAAAAGGAAACAGAACTGGAGTCAATTCAGAGCAAGTTGATGGTTGCACAGGAAGAGATGCAGGTTATTAAAAAAGATTTTAATCAAACAAAAAACAACTTAGATCACATTATGACGGAAATGAAAGAACATAGAGTAAAGACAATGATGAAAATTTTACTTTTTGGTGGTATTACTAGGGGGGGCTCCAGTGAGTAAAGTTAGTGTAATTATGCCTTGCTACAACGATGGTGCATATATTGGGGAAGCTCTAGCATCCGTTTATGCTCAAACCTACAAGGATATAGAGTTAATTATAATTGACGATGGGTCTGATGATCAGAATACGTTAGATATTTTAAATCAAATTTCTAATTCAAATACTAAAATCTTAAGGACCAAGCGCCTCCGACCTGCTGGAGCAAGAAATGAGGGGATATCCCAAGCAACAGGAAAGTATATCTTGCCCCTGGATTCAGATGATATTATTGAACCAGAATATGTCAAAAAAGCAGTTGAGATTATGGAAGAAAACGAACGAGTGGGAGTTGTGTACTGCTACGCAGAGTTATTCGGTGAACGGAGTGGCAGGTGGGATCTTCCTAACTACTCTTTGGAAAAAATGCTTCTGGATAATATCGTTTTTGTGACAGCATTGTTTTGCAAAGAGGATTGGGAAAAGGTCGGAGGATTTAACACAAAGATGCATCATGGTATGGAAGACTATGATTTCTGGCTTTCAATCTTGGAAATTGGGCGGGAAATTTATCAGATTCCAGAAGTATTATTCCATTATCGGATTAAACCTACCTCGCGAACAACCGAGTTTATGACCAATATCCATGTTGTTCAAGAAACTTATCGTCATATCTATAAGAATCATCCAGTGCTTTTTGAGAAGCACAAGGATCAATATGCCATTGGGCTAAGGGAAGCCCTAATTGAACAAATATTTTTAAATAAAGCATTGCAAGAAGGAATTTCAGTTTTAGAAAAAATTAAGCGTATACCTATTCTTAAATCAATTATTAAAAAATATATTATGAAGTGAAAAAGAGGTAAAAAATGATAATATTCACATCCATCTGTGCGAATTATTTACATAAAGCTCGTACACTGGCTAAATCAGTAAAAGAAAACATACCAGATGCTACATTTATAGTTTGTTTAGCAGAGCGTGAACTTTTTCCGCAATATGAATATCCGTATTTTGATCAGATCGTTTTGGCTAAGGATGCCTGGGAAGGTAATTTTAATCGGTTTATATTTAAACATGCAATTGTTGAAGCTTCAACTGCGGTGAAAGGACAATTTTTTAGATATTTGTATAAAGCATTTCCGGATGAGCAACAGTTTGTATATCTTGATCCTGATGTTTACGTCTATTCTGATTTTATTGAATTAAGAACCCTTTTGAATAAGCGTCCGATTGTATTGTGTCCTCATTTGCTTGATCCTGGAAATATTGACATGGAACTTTCTAGTACAGCTCACGGTGTATATAATTTAGGTTTCTTAGGCGTTAATCGAAGTGACGAGGCAGAAAAGTTTATTAACTGGTGGGCGGAGCGCCTCTATCTATTCTGCTATGATGATATTGCTAATGGAATTTTCACTGATCAAAAATGGATTGATCTAGCTCCGTGCTTTTTCGACGTAGAAATCTTTAAGCACAGAGGTTATGATTTTGCCCCTTGGTCCCTGCTTAACTGTGAAATGACTGAAGAAAACGGAGCTTTTTATATCAAAGGAGATCCATTACGATTTATTCATTTTTCAGGTTACGGGGATTCGGCACAAAAGTGTATGAGTGAATGGCTTCCTGAAGGGGAGCATCCGTTTAAAAAGCTTTATTCTAAATATTCTGAAATCCATGATTCCAATAATTCGGATGGTATTTCAAAGACTAAATGGTCATATAGCTGCTATACTTCAGGTGAAAAAATTGATAATCCAATTAGAATCGCATATCGTAAAGACTACGATGTGATGTTTAGCGTGGAAGATCCCTTCGAGTTAAGCAACACTTACTTTGCTGGTAGATTAAATGTTGGTAGCGCTATTAATAAATCAAAAAAAACAGTCACTAAAGCGGTCTATATTATCCGTACTCAAGGTGTAAGGGTTTTCTTGAAAAAAGTCTTTAATAAATTGTTCAATAGGAAATAGCTAGAATTGTATAACTACTAAAATTTTGATAATTGCGGACAGGGATTCCAACTCTGAATGACTATTATATGTGTCGATAATCCATGATTACGAATGACAAGCAAGTATAGCGAAGTCAAGATGAAACAGAGGATATATGAATAGTCTCATTGAATTAGAGTTTAAATTAGATTTTTCTGTGTTCATATATATGAGAGCCAGACTTTATTGTAAAACAATGTTGGACTGTTATCGGAGGATAATATTTTATGCTGCAGGATCTACGTCTTAGATATAAAAAACCGATGATACTACGATTTTCCATTATATTTATCTTTTTATTAGCTTTAATGCTACGTATTTATGCTGTCGACATAACGAGAGAATTAAGACCTGGGAGTGATGAATTAGTTTATCATTATGCGGCGGAAAATTTGTTGAAATACGGAACGTTAACATATGATCGCAATGGTGATATGTTTCATGGTATAGAAGAGCTAAAACCTACTACAATCATACCATCTGGATATCCAATCTATGTGGCCATAATTTATAAATTGTTTAATCATTCCACTCAGGCGGTTCTGTTTTCCCAGTTAATTCTTAGCATGATTTGTCTTTTCCTTATTTATAAGATACTCAAATTGCTAAAGATTAAGACGCCGTATGTTGTCGTCACATTACTACTTGCAACAGTGTACCCCGGATTTTTATATAATATTGAACGAATGCTTACAGAACAGTTATTTACCACATTATTAATTGCATTTGTTTATGTTTTTTTTAAAGGCACGCAGAATAACAACATCTGTTTGATCGGTATTTCCGCAATTTTATTTAGTTGTGCAACGCATGTTCGTCCGTTGGCATTTCCTTTCATACTTGTAGTGCTTTTCTTCTTTATTATTTATGAACGTAATGATAAAAAATATATTTTAAGAAATATAGCTGTTTTTTTCGGAATTTTTCTTTTATTCATGCTACCTTGGTGGATTCGAAATTGGATTACATTTGATAAATTCATATTTTTTTCGGAATCCGGTAATAATGCTTCAGTTTGGGGGGCTGTTCCGTACTTTATTGATATGGGTTCTGTGTCTAATCTGCCTTTAAGTACCATTTTAGACAATAATATTACTCCGAATCCATGGGTGTATTACAAGTGGAGAATTTTTGGTTTTTTTCAATACATGTGGGGAGATCTTTGGGATGAAAACCTTGTTCATCCACACTTTCTTTTAAGGCCATTCATCATACTTCAGCAAGTGTTAGTAGTTCCATGCATAGCATTAATTCCGATTATAGTTAAAAGTTGCAAGAGAGAAATTATATTTATTTCATGCATTCCTATAGCATTTACTATAATAAATATGCCATTTCATGGATTGCCACGCTATGTATCTCCATCAGTTCCTTTTATTTTCATATTGGCAGGGATTTTTTTTTAAAAAATAGGGACAAAGCTGAAGTCAACCAATGTTGGTTCAACAGTAGGGGATATTTATTTGTATGACTGGCAGCGTATGATCGATTCATGGATGCGTAAGTGCTATTTGGTCTTTTCCATTCTTTTTTCTGTTGTTTTACTGTACAGTGTTTATATCTTTGCTTATGGAATAAACGAAGAAATGTCAGAGTACCGTTTGAGTAGATATATGGGGACGTCTCCTCAGTCATTACAACCAAAAGACATCATATCGGCCAGCAAATATAGTACAGATAGCCTATCAATAGAAAATGCAAACCCAGTAATTAGAAACGGGAAGAATATCTATAAGAATGACGTAAATGCCCCAGCAATTATTAGGCTCGAAGTAGAAAGCAAGGAGGGGTCAGATAATGATAAAATTGCTTCTGAAATAAATCTTAACATTCAGGGTGGCTACCTGTTTGACTATATGACAATTTATTGGACTGGAAAAAACACACCTGAAATTACAGAAAACAGCGTCTATAAATTTCCTATTAATGCACAACAAAAAAATCATAAAATTTATATAGATGATGATGTACAATCATTAATGCTTGTACCGGCTGTTTATAGTGGTGGAGAATTTAAAGTAGATTCCATAGAAGTGAAGAAATACCGTGTTGAACAATAGAGGTAGAGGAATAAAACCGGTTGTGCGCTGTGTCTACAATCGGTTTTATTCTATGTAATCAGGTCTATATTAAACGGATTCATATGTTTTAGCTTATTTGGGAGCATTTCTCTCATATATCTGTTACTATAAACTATGCTGGTTTGCTAAAATCAGTAACCGCAAGAATGTTTTTTATCACTTTTACTTGTGAATAATATGTCAGATTTTGTTTAAAATTTTAAACCGTGTTTACATGCAAGCTGGCCCCATATTGAGGCAATTTTCAATGCCGGGTAGATAATTGGATAGGGGCTATGTAAATAGATTGGATACTATAACCGAGAGAATTATACTTCATCTATGTACATATGTTCGTATTAATTAGGTGAGAAGGACTCTTTACCTTGCTTTTTCGTTTTGAATGTTTCTAGATTGATCAGTTCATTTTTCGCACTCTATGAAAGAATTCAATGCAGATGTTATCATAGCAGTTCACCTTACGGCTCCTGCTACCAGAGCTTCCAACTGCCAGCGACCACTTCCAAGGATACAACACTCTGATCGCGGAGCTAGTAAGCATCGGCTGATTACCAGGAGTGACTTAGGAAATACGAGATGATTTTGTATACGCAAAATCGTAGTTAACCACATAGACGAAAGAATTACAATAATTTCAAATACAGAGCTAGATAGGTAATATTCGTCATATAGGCCTTTTTCGGCACGCTAGTGAACGTTTCAGCACGTTTCGTATAACGGGTAAGTTGTGTTTCGAATTCGTAGCTGCTTTGTATTTCTTGACGGTACGGGACTTTAACCCAAGTCGCCTCACTACACGTGCTACTGTTTTCTGGGATACCTGAATGCCTTCCATTCGTAATAGCCGCTTCGGGAAACTTGAAACACTGCGCAGGAGTTTGAAGCGATACTCGTGAATGAAGGAGTAGATCAGGCCGGTCTTTTTTTACGAATTAGTGCATCGCCTTATTTATATTTTTTATCCTCCTCTTCCAGATCACGAATTCGCTTTTGGAGGTCACGTAACGCCTATCGGTTCTCCGTGTCAAATGTTAAGCCTAAAATCAGAATAGATAAATGGAGGGATTCTTTTTGCATGAAGATTTTATTGATAATACCCGCATACAATGAGGAAAATAACATTGAAAATTTAATAAATAGAATATACTCCATTTATGGTAAAACAGTGGATATATTGGTCATTAATGATTGTTCATTAGATGAAACTAAATCAGTCTGTTACAAAATAGGTGTATATACTATAAACTTACCTTGTAATTTAGGAATTGGTGGAGCTGTGCAGACAGGGTATAAATATGCGCATCAACACGATTATGACATTGCGATTCAAGTAGACGGAGATGGTCAGCATAAACCTGAGTATATAATAAACCTAGTTCAATATATTATTGAGGATAAAGCAGATATGGTTATTGGTTCTCGTTTTATTAATAGAGAGGGGTTTCAATCAACTTTAATGAGGAGAGTAGGTATTGCTTATTTTACATATTTACTAAAGCTTCTATCTAAAGAAAAAATAACAGATCCCACTTCTGGATTTAGAGCATGTAACAAAAAAATAATAGGTATATTTGCAAAAAGGTACCCTGTAGATTATCCAGAGCCCGAATCTATTATGTATCTGTTGCGAAATCGCTATCGAATCAAGGAAATACCAGTAGTTATGCAAGAGAGAATCGAAGGAAGGTCTTCAATTACGGCTCTAAAGTCAATTTATTACATGATAAAGGTTTCTTTAGCCATTTTAATTGATAGATTTAGAAAACAAATAGTTTAGAGGTAGATATGATATCACTAAAATTACAAGTAATACTGATAATTGCTTCCGTGATTTGTGCCCTGATTTTATTTAATTTAATCAAAAAATATCGATTAGAATTAAAGTATACGATGTTGTGGTTGATTTTGATGTTTATTATACTTAATTTAGCTATTTTCCCTGGCTTAATTAGACTTCTTGCAAAGGCAATGGGAATTGAACTTCCGGTAAATGCTTTGTTTTTATTAGTTTCATTTAGTTCCTTTGCAATCTTATTTTCGATGACAATAACTGCATCCAGGTCTGCGACAAAAATAAAAGAACTTTCACAAGAGTTAGGGCTATTAAAATTAGAAGTAAGCCGCTTGACGGAAGAGTTGCGGGTAAAGGAGAAAAATAAATGAATGCACTTCTTCTGTTTATGAATATTACTATGCTCGTAGCTGGCCAAGTTTTATTTAAGATGGGTTTAGATAGAATGGGTGGAGTCACTTTAGTCACTTCTTGGAAAGCATTGTTTATTCCGCATATCTTAGTAGGATTGGTATTATATGCGTTAGCAACTTTGGTATGGTTTGTTGTTCTTTCTAGAATGTCATTGAGCACAGCATATCCTATCTCGAGTTTAGCATATGTATTCGGAATGATAGTTGCTTTAATTGTATTTAACGAACCCGTATCCATAACTAAATGGATAGGTGCAGGTATCATTATCTTTGGAGTAATATTGATATCAAAATAAACTTGTCTGAAAGTAGATCGTCTTATTTATAGGATATTTACACTAATTAAAATAACTTAGTAAGGATGGATAGATATGAAAGGGATTATTCTATCAGGCGGCACTGGTTCGCGCCTTTACCCTCTAACAAAAGTAACAAATAAACATTTATTGCCAGTGGGCAAATACCCAATGATATTTCACTCGGTAAATAAATTGAAGCAAGCTGACATTCAGGATATTCTTATTATCACAGGTAAAGAACATATGGGAGATGTCGTTAATCTCCTTGGCAGTGGGAGCGATATGGGAGTTTGCTTTACCTATAAAGTTCAAGACGAAGCGGGTGGTATTGCTCAAGCACTTGATTTAGCTGAACAGTTTGTGGGTGACGATCAGATGATCGTTATACTGGGGGATAATGTATTCGAAGATGATATTGCCCAATACGTAGATAATTTCCGCCAGCAAAAACGTGGTGCCAAAATACTTCTGCAACAAGTGCATGATCCTAAGCGTTACGGTGTTGCAGAATTACAAGGTGATCATATTATGTCTATTGAGGAAAAGCCCCAAGAACCAAAAAGTAATTACGCAGTAACTGGAATCTACATGTTTGATTCCACAGTATTCGATATTATCAAAACACTTAAACCTTCTGGTCGTGGAGAACTTGAAATTACAGACGTCAATAACGCTTACATAAAGCGGAATGAACTTACGTTCGATATTCTTCAAGGCTGGTGGACAGATGCTGGTACTCATGCATCACTTGCACGGGCGAATGAGCTTGCCAAGGATATTACGTTTGGTGAGGAATTTGGGAAATTGAAGCTGTAAGGAGTGTTTAAGACATGAAAGTAGAAGCTTTATCCCTCGCAGGCGCATATGTTATCGAACCGGTAATCCATGGGGATCACCGGGGCTTTTTTATGGAAAGCTATAATGAACAGAAGCTGAAGGAACAAGGGATTTCATTCAATTTCATTCAAGACAATCAATCGCTGTCTGCTGAGACAGGCGTAGTTCGAGGATTGCATTATCAGCTTAATCCCAAGGCCCAGACGAAGTTAGTTAGAGTGATTTCTGGAGCAATTTATGATGTCATTGTTGATATACGTAAAAAGTCACCGACATTTGGGCAATGGGTTGGAGTAATTCTAAGTGAGCATAACCACCGTCAGCTTTTGGTGCCAAAGGGATTTGCACATGGTTTTAGCACCTTAGTGCCAAATACTCAGGTTTTATATAAAGTGGATGAATACTACTCACCGGAGCATGATCGTGGCGTTCTATGGAATGATCCGGCCTTGGGTATTGATTGGTCAACAACATATCCTATACTGTCTGATAAGGACAAGGCACATCCTGTCCTTAAAGAAGCAGAAATAAATTTTGAATAGGGGATAGTCAAGTGAAATTACTCGTAACTGGTGGAGCCGGATTCATCGGAAGCAACTTTGTCATATACATGCTGAGAAAATACCCTAACAATATAATTGTCAACGTAGATGCGCTAACCTACGCTGGTAATCTCGAGAACTTGACTGATATTCAAGACAACCCAAATTATCGTTTTGTGAAAGCAGATATTGCAGACGCCGAAGCGATGGGCCAATTATTTAGCGAAGGTGTCGACGTAGTTGTTAACTTTGCGGCAGAATCTCATGTAGATCGCAGTATTTTAGAACCTGCAATATTTGTAAAGACGAACGTACTAGGAACACAAGTACTTCTCGATGCGGCCAAAAAGCACGGAGTCTCAAAATTCGTTCAAGTGTCGACGGACGAGGTTTATGGTTCTCTTGGAAAAACGGGATTGTTTTCGGAAACGACTCCGCTAACGCCGAATAGCCCATATTCAGCCAGCAAGGCCGGAGGAGATTTTCTGGTACGGTCGTATCATGAAACGTTTGGCCTTCCTGTAAATATTACGCGCTGTTCGAATAACTATGGGCCTTATCAGTTCCCTGAGAAGCTTATCCCATTAATGGTAACCCATGCTTTGAATGATAAGCGGCTCCCGATATATGGGGACGGGCTTAATATTCGTGACTGGTTGTACGTTGAGGATCATTGCAGTGCAATCGATCTCGTTATCCACGAAGGTCGTAATGGTGAGGTTTATAATGTAGGCGGTAATAATGAGCGCACGAACATCCACATTGTTAGAACGATACTAGAGCAGCTTGGAAAGCCAGAATCATTAATTAAATACGTTGAAGACCGACTCGGCCATGACCGTCGCTATGGAATTGACGCGACTAAGATAACGACCGAACTCGGCTGGAAACCTAAGCATACTTTGGAAACAGGAATTAAAGAAACAATTGATTGGTATATGAATAATCGGACTTGGTGGGAAAGAATACAGTCTGGCGCATACCAAACTTATTACGAACAACAATATAGGAAACGGCTGGGGGAGTAGGATATGAGAATACTCGTTACAGGCGCTAATGGGCAATTAGGTGCGGACGTAGTCCGCCTTTTTTCTGAAAAAGGACATGATGTTGTTGGACTGGGTAGAGCGAAATTAGATATCACGGATGACCAGATTTGTAATGATGCCATTTCGGAACTACAGCCAGATACAGTCATTCACTGTGCAGCCTATACAGCTGTCGATAATGCGGAAACGGATCAAGATAATGCCTACTTGATTAATGCTATCGGAACCAGAAACATCGCCGTTGCTGTAGAACGTGTGAAGGCCAAAATGTGTTACATTAGTACGGACTATGTGTTTGACGGGACCAGCTCAAGCCCCTATTATGAATATGACAATACTAATCCATTGACCGTGTATGGAAAATCGAAACGGGCAGGGGAACAATTGGTACAGTCCTTATGCTCCCGGTGGTTTATTGTAAGAACTTCCTGGGTGTATGGAGCTTCAGGTAGCAATTTCGTCAAGACGATGTTGAAACTAGGAAAAGAGTGCGACTCCCTGCAGGTAGTTAATGACCAATGGGGTTCGCCAACGTATACATGTGATCTTTCATTATTTTTAGAGGAACTTACAACGACAGAGAAGTATGGTATATATCATGCTACTAACTCGGGAATATGCACATGGTATGAATTTGCCCAGGCCATTTTTGAACAGGTAAAAATCCCTGTCACAGTTGAACCGTGCACGACAGACCAATTTCCACGTCCGGCGCCAAGGCCTCGATATTCAGCTATGGAACCGATGGGGATACGAGTAAATGGCTTTGCTCCAATCCGACATTGGAGAGAAGCGCTACAAGATTATATAAATCAACATTAGAATGGGAAGTGAATGAGTATGGGGGAGCAACAAGGCAAAGTTCAGGTTCTTGTTTCAACCTATAATGGGGAGAAATATTTGGCGGAACAGCTTGATAGTCTACTGGAGCAATCCCATTCTCATTTCTTCATTACGATACGTGATGACGGTTCATCTGACAATACATCGAAAATTATTCATAAATATGTGGCTAACTATCCAAACAAGATTGAAGCTTTTTATGAAAAAAATATTGGAGTTATTGCAAGTTTTTTTGAACTGATTTCCGATTATATCCATGATGATACGGAGTATATATGTTTCTGTGACCAAGATGATGTGTGGATGCCAGATAAGCTGGAAAGAGGCATACGTTCATTAAGCGAAAATTCTCGTGATATACCTATGATGTATCTAACTCCTACACTCATGGTGGATGATGCGTTACAGCCTATCAACTGCTGGCCCCCAGTTCCACAACGAGGGCCATCTTTTTTTAATGCACTGGTAGAGAATATAGCAGTTGGAGCCACGATTATGATAAATCGTCGAGCATTTGATATGATGAAGTGTAATATACCACATCCTCAAAATATCATCATGCATGACTGGTGGGCGTATCTAGTCGTCTCTGCATTTGGTAAAGTGATTTATGATGGAAAACCAAGTATTTATTATCGGCAGCATCAAAATAATGTTGTAGGTGGACAAAGCGGGATTAAAGATATGTTGGCAAGAAAATGGAAAAACTATTTGAAACATTGTGAGACGACAGTTTATTGGAACCAAGCTAAAGAGTTTGAACGATGCTGGGGGGAGCAGCTCCCATTTGAGTTGAAAATTGAATTACAACAGTTTCTACTTCCGAGTCGAGGAATATTAGGAAGGATAAAATATGCATTGACTTCACATCTATACCGACAGTCAACGTTGGATAATCTCGTAATTCGACTTATGATGATTAAAGGAGATATACTAAGATGATAGATCTATCCGCCATCATCCATAACAAGTCTTCCGGCAGTAATATCCGCAGGTGATGGTCCAGGACAACCTGGGCTTTTCCAAAACGATAGGCATGCGCATTGCGGAAGAGCGTTACCTCCTGCTTCTAAACTCTGACACCGTCATCCAACCGGAAACGCCCGATATAATGATTCGCTTTATGGGTGAGCATCCGCAGGTCGGGACGGCACGGTACAAAGCCGTTCTCTCGGACGGTTCCTTGGATGGCTAAGCTTCTCGTTCATGACACGCTCTAATTGCCAAGCGTCCCCAATATCGCCTTATACCGCTTCTGATCCAAAACATCCCATTCAATGCGCACCACAGTTTTTTGCCGTCGCGGCCGTACTCTGAATAACTTTGCCGTGATGTAGATGATTAACGTACGTGTCCGTTTGATGTGGTGCGCAACCGGGTGTTAAGCGTTTTTGACATTTGGCTTGAGGAACGCATTCGTTATGATATTTTCTATATAGAAAACTGGTCTTTGCTATTTGATATTAAAAATATCTGGAAGACGATACTGAACGTTTCATAAACAAAAAATGCCTATTAAAATTAAAGTACACCGCAGGAAGAGATTCCTTTGGTTTACTTTAATCAACTATTTTTTTTGAAATAAAAACAACCGATGTCTTCAGGGAAAATACCCTTAATTAGTAAAGATAGTTTGATGAGAGGGCTAATAATATTGGCATATTTTTTTAAACTATTATCCATAAGAATACGACTTTTAATATCTGTGGAATCAATACTCTCAAGTTTATGATTATCGACTAGACTAAAACTATTCTTTTCAAAAACTTTTTTCAAACTCTTATGATTAAAATAATAAAAATGAGGACTATGGAAATTAAACTGCCAGAGTCTGTTCATAAAAGTGGTGATACCCAATTTATAAAAGACACTCCCTATCCGATAGAAGAAACCGGTATGTAGAGGGATGTTAACTATTACATAGCCATTATCTTTCAGTCTTTTATAACAATTTTCAACCACCAAGTTTATGTCAGGAATATGTTCCAATACATCATTAAAAATGATAAAATCATACAAATCTTCATTAACTAGGTCATCGGGAAAAAACCCCCTAACCATTTGGTGACCTTTGCTAACGCAAAAGTTAAACATCTCTTCTTCTGGTTCGATTCCAACACAACTTATTCCGTTTTTCTTGGCAATGTCCAAGAACCATCCATATCCATTCCCAACTTCTAATCCAACTAGTTGCCCTGATTTTTCAGTAATTTTTTTTAATTTATCTATTATAATTGAAAAATTATTATAACGTAAACTTTCCAATGCCTTATAACGAGTTGTTTCATCTAATTCAGAAATATAGCTTTGATTAAACCGTACATCAGGTGCAAAGTATAATTTGCATTTTTTGCAGTAATATACATCATTTGTCAACCTCATTCTAATGCTTGCTTCTGAATTACATACACTGCATGTTGAACTCAAGACAATACCTTCTTTCAATTATTTAAATGACCCCTTCGCAAAACGAAATAGGTGAATCAAAATGTAATCTAATTATGAAAATTAGATAGTTTGCTTTGTGAACTGTGATTTTTATATATTAGGTTTCTTTGTTAATATCAAGGCTTACGTTTATATCTGATTAATATGCATATGTCGACATAAGGTGTCTATGTAGACTTTCATTATACTATGTTAAGCTTTTTTAGTGAATTATAAGTTATCCTAGAATATTAGTTTTTGCGGCACTTTTTAAAAGGCTCTTTCTTCTTCATTATACAAATACAAATTTATTAGAATGCTAACTCAACAAAAATACTTTATAATACCCGAAGTCGCCAGATTTCTTTTAAGTGCTTATTTTCGCTCTCCAGCGATCGAAACTCTTGTGGGGGAAGGCGTATACGTTGCAACAGCCTTCGAGGTTGGAACTGTATGCTGCCAGTTACTAAGTTATGCTTGCTTCATGCAACGATAAAGTATCTTAGGAGCGATGCATAGCGGCGGGCTACCTACGCCGCATTCCCTGAGCTGCTTAGTTTAGATGGTGTTTGATTTTAAATGTGAATCTTCTCCGTTGCATAGTCCCCCTCCATTGGTTCTACATTTAGCTTACACTGTTAAGTGTGCTAAACTCAAATCCAATTTCGGGGCTTAAAAGAAATGATGAAGAAGAATGTGCCTCATTCTAAAAGTATCGTTATTTATGACTGGTGGGCATATTTAGTCGTTTCTGCATTTGGGAAAGTCATATATGATAATATATAATATGAAACCAACTATTTTATTATCGGTAGCATCAAAGCAACATTGTAGGTGGACAAAGTGGTATTAAAGATACGCGAATAAGAAATAAAAAAAATTACTTGAAGCATTGAGAGGCTAAAATCTATTGGAACTAAACCAAAGAGTTTGAACGATGCTGAAGAGCAGCTACCTTTGGATTTGAGATCGAATTACAGCGATTTATGCTTCCGAATCGCTGAATATTATGGCGAATGAGATAGGCTGTTACTACACATTTAAACCGTCAGTCAACATTGGATAATCTTGTAATTCGACTTATGATGATTAGAGGGGATATTTTAAAATGATAGATCTATCCATCATTATCATCAACTATAATACTAGGCAATTAACCCTTAACTGTTTGGAGTCTGTCTATCAATCCGTAACTGACTACCAATACGAGGTCATCCTAATCGACAACGCTTCACGCGATGACTCCGTTCAAGTCTTCCGGCAAAAATACCCGCAAGTCGAGCTTATCGCCAACGAACATAACCTGGGCTTCTCTAGAGCCAACAATCAGGGCATGCGTATATCTAATGGACGCTATATTCTTCTGCTTAATTCCGATACAGTTATTCAACCGGATACGCTCGATGTTATGATTCGGTTTATGGATGAGCATCCTGAAGTTGGGGCGTCGGGCTGCAAAGTCGTTCTGCCGGATGGGACACTGGATAAAGCGTGCCGCAGAGGATTTCCAACTCCTTCAGCTACGTTTTTTTACGTGTCTCGCTTATCGAAGCTGTTCCCCAAAAATCCGCGAATCAATGCGTACCACCGTGAAGATTTAGACCCTGATGAGGCTTATCCGATTGATTGCTTAATTGGAGCATTCATGATGGTGAGACGTGAGGCGATAGAGCAGGTCGGGATGCTGGATGAAGACTTTTTTATGTATGGGGAAGATGTTGACTGGTGTTACCGCATAAAGCAGGCAGGCTGGGTTAACTATTACTATCCAAAGACAAAAATTGTTCACTATAAGCGGGCAAGCAGCCGGAATAAACCTTTTAAAATCACGTATGAATTTCATAGAGCGATATATGTCCTCTACAATAAACATTTCAAAAAGCAATATCCGTTTTGGGTGAACGCGCTAATGTATGCCGGTATGGGTGCAAAGTTGGCTGCAGCTTTGACATTGAACGCGATAGCGAAAGGCTTGGCCATTTTTCGGAGACCGCAAACAAATAAATAACAACCATTCCCTTACAGTATGAATCTCTAGTATAATGGTCTTAATCAAATACGGTAAAATGAGGTTCTTATACATGATTCGCAAAAATCAGAAGTTTTTGTCGAAAATATATATGATTTTCGATATTCTCGTCATCGCGATCGCATTCGGATTGGCTTGGTGGGTAAAATTCGATAGTGGCTGGTTGGATAACGATGGCTCATTGTCTTACAGGACTTATATGGGTTGGGGAGTTGTATACGCAGCAACCGTTATTGTTGTTGGCACCATGTCTTCGCTATATCATTTCCATCGGAAAAAGCGGTTCTCGGATCAGCTTGTTCGCATCATTCAAACGCATGCGATTAGCTTGTTCGTGTTGCTTAGTTTGTTGTTCTTTTTCAAACAAATCCATATATCCCGTGAATTCCTGGCGGTCTTCGTAGGGACTGCAACAATGGGAACTATCGTCTATCGATACACTGTCAAGATTATGTTGCGCTCCTTACGTCATAAAGGGTATAACAAGCAATTTATCATTATTCTAGGAGCAGGCACACTAGGGAAACGGTTTTATGAAAATTTGCGGAATTACCCGGAAATGGGTTATGAGGTTATCGGGTTTTTAGATGATCGGGCAGAGTGGGATTTCATTGAAGAGAAACGGTATGAACCAATTTTAGGAACTTTGAATGAATTAGAGCGAGTACTGAATGACAAGTTGATCGATGAAGTCATTGTTGCTCTCCCGTTAGACGCACATCATAAATTCCCAGACATTATCGAAACATGTGAAAAAGCAGGAGTGCGTACACTCATCATTCCGGACTTCTTCGACTATCTGCCTTCACGACCATACTTTGATAACTTTGCGGGTATGCCAATGATTAACGTGCGTGATATTCCGCTCGATGTACTGCGAAACAGGGTGCTCAAGCGAGCCTTTGATATTGCGTTTTCATTAGTGGCCATCATCATAACGCTGCCAGTTATGCTTGTTATTACGATAGGGCTAAAGTTAACCTCCCCGGGTCCAATCATATTTAGGCAGGAGCGGGTTGGATTGAACCGGCGTCACTTTATGATGTACAAGTTCCGTTCAATGAAGGTGAGTAAGCAGAATACATCAGACACGGTGTGGACAACGGAAAATGATCCGCGTCGTACGAAGTTTGGCTCTTTCTTGCGAAAGACCAGCTTGGATGAACTTCCTCAGTTCTTCAATGTGCTTTTCGGACATATGAGCGTAGTTGGTCCAAGACCGGAGCGTCCGTATTTTGTGGAACAATTCAAAGAGGAAATTCCGAAATATATGGTGAAGCACCATGTCCGCCCGGGCATTACTGGCTGGGCTCAGAGCAACGGCTTACGCGGAGACACTTCAATTGAGGAACGGATTCGTTACGATATATTCTATATTGAAAACTGGTCTTTATTATTTGATATTAAAATTATTTGGAAGACAATTATGAACGGATTTATTAATAAAAATGCCTACTAAAATACTTGTACGAAAAAGGTATAAATTAAACTTTTTTCTCCCCAAACTGTGAATACCATCACGCTTTGGGGAGTTGTTGTATCATGAGCCAACATGAAAAAGATATGGAAACCGATCACACGGAAGTAGGACGCGGTTGGGTTATCGCGCTAATACTCGGTTCAGCCATGTGGATTGCTATTGCCGTCATTGTCGTCCGTGTACTCTAATCTTCAATCTATGCGGTCATTGCATCCTTCTGCATTGTGTATTTCAAATTGCAAACGCAATACACTTCTCCATCATTTTCACCGTGACAACTCTTCCCGTTTTTATTACAATAAGAACATACATTCTCTTTATTGTAGGCAACCTATATATTCATCCTTCTCTTCATTGACACCCCCTACGTGCACCCTTAGACTTAACTTTGGTACACTATATATACGAGCATAAATGAAGCGAACGCTCTTTGGCGGAGACATGCAATTTTGAACAGCATGCAGCCTTTACGCATGTAGCAATATTGATCGAGGCATGTGTATTGCATTATGCGTAAAAGAGCGACGGACATGGAGGAACACAACCTTGAATACGCCTGTTATACCTATAGACTCGTGGCGGCACGTGTTCAAATTGGACCCAGATAAAGAAATTGGCGATGAAGCACTGGACAGGATATGTATGTCCGGCTCGGATGCAATCGTAGTCGGCGGGTCGAGCGGGGTAACGTTTGAGAATACGGTGGATCTGTTGTCGCGCATTCGGCGGTATGAGCTGCCGGTCGTGCTGGAGGTGTCCAATCTGGATGCCGTGGTGCCGGGATTCGACGCGTACCTCATCCCAATGGTGCTGAATACACCGAATCCGGATTGGATCATCGGGCAGCATCAGCGTGCGATACAGCAATATGGTTACATGATTCCGTGGGATTTGCTAATACCAGAAGGCTACATTATATTAAATCCTGACGCGACGGCGGCTAAGATTACGGAGGCGGATGCGAGTATAACAATCGCTGAAACGGTCGCGTATGCGCAAATAGCGGACAAGCTAATGCGTCTCCCCATCGTGTACGTCGAATATAGCGGCATGTATGGCGATATGGAGCGGGTGAGCGAGGTTAAGCGTGCTCTTCGTCAGGCTCAGCTGTTCTACGGTGGCGGTATCCGCACGATGGAGCAAGCACGAGCAGCAGCCGCAGCGGCAGATACGGTCGTGGTGGGTAACATAGTATATGAAGATTTGGATGCGGCCTTAGCTACGGTAGACGCCGTGAAGGTAGCGCCATTAAAATAGGAAATATGATTGAACACAAGAATGAGACATCGGCATACCAGCCGAGAGGATAGATTTATTTTTGGATCAGCGATGAATCAGTCAGGTTATTTTTCATTGAACAAATCTATTGCTGATTCATCTAGCAGAATCGGCACATCCCTAGACACGGATTGATCATGCCTGTTCTACTTGTCCAACAGAAAGGAGATTGCGCACTTATGTTTGAATTTTTAGAATCAGGTGCACAGACGGGAGCTTCACGAGCAAGTATTGACATTCAGGATGCGATTAAGCGCCTTAACCCAGAGCAGCGCCGCGCGGTAGAGGCGACAGAAGGGCCGCTGCTTATTATGGCGGGAGCGGGATCAGGGAAGACGCGCGTGCTGACGCACCGTATCGCTTACCTTATCGCTACGCGCAAAGCTGCGCCATGGAGCATCCTGGCCATTACATTTACGAACAAAGCATCCCGTGAAATGCAGGATCGGGTAGCGAAGCTAGTCGGTCCGGAAGGACAGGACATTTGGGTATCTACGTTCCACTCGATGTGTGTGCGCATTCTGCGCCGAGATATCGAACGAATCGGTTATACGTCCAATTTCTCCATTCTCGATTCGGCGGACCAGTTGTCTGTCATTCGAGGCTGCATGAAGGAATTAAATTTTGATACGAAAAAGTTTGAACCCCGGGCAGTGCAAGCGGCCATCAGCAGTGCGAAAAATGAGCTTGTCTCCCCGGAACGGCTAGAGCAGAAGATTGGCGATTTTTTCGACGGTATCGTCGCGAAGGTGTACAAGCTGTACCAGAAGCGGCTGAAGAGCAACAACTCGCTCGACTTTGACGATCTGATCATGTCGACAATCCATCTGTTCAAGGAAGTGCCGGAAGTGCTCGACTTTTATCAGAAGAAGTTCAAATATATTCACGTTGACGAGTATCAGGATACGAACCGTGCGCAGTACATGCTGTGCCGCATGCTCGCAGATCAGCATCATAATATTTGCGTGGTGGGGGATAGTGATCAGTCCATCTACCGCTGGCGTGGGGCGGACATTACGAACATTCTGAACTTCGAGGAAGATTACCCGAAGGCAACCACAATATTCCTCGAACAGAACTATCGGTCTACCGCGAATATTTTGAATGCGGCGAATGAAGTCATTAAGCAGAATACGGGCCGTAAACCGAAGAAGTTGTGGACCGACTCCGGCGAGGGAAATAAGATTAAAGTCTATCAAGCGGATACGGAACATGATGAAGGCTATTTCGTGACGGCGGAAATTAAGAAGAACAAGATGACCGGCACATCGTACAGCAATCACGCGATTTTGTACCGAACGAATGCCCAGTCCCGGGTAATAGAGGAAATTCTCATCAAGTCCGAAATTCCATATCAGATCGTCGGCGGCATCAAGTTCTACGACCGCAAAGAGATTAAGGATTTGCTAGGATACTTGCGGTTAATATCTAACCCGAACGATGATATCAGCTTGGAGCGCATTATCAATGTGCCGAAGCGGGGCATTGGGGCGACGACGTTAGCCAAGCTGTCCGACGCGGCGTCGGCACGAGGCACGTCGGTCATGGAAGTCATAGCGAATATGGACGACTTGGACATCGCTCCAAAGACCAAGGGCACACTGCGTGAATTCCGGTCGATGATCGATGGCTTGCATCACATGGTTGAATATTTATCTGTCACGGAATTGACGGAAAAAGTGCTGGAGATGTCTGAGTACAAGCTTGAGCTGCATCGGGAGAACACGCTGGAATCGAAGGCGCGGCTTGAGAACATCGAGGAGTTCCTGTCGGTAACGCAGGAATTCGAGCAGCGCAATGATGACAAGTCGCTCGTGTCGTTCCTGACCGACTTGGCTCTCATCGCGGACATTGATTCGGTGAATGATACCGACGAAGAGGAAGAAGACGCGGTCATCCTCATGACGATGCACAGCGCCAAAGGATTGGAATTCCCTGTCGTCTTCATCATCGGTATGGAGGAGGGAGTCTTCCCACACAGCCGCGCCTTCAGCGACAACGAGGAGCTGGAAGAAGAGCGCCGTCTCGCGTATGTAGGCATTACGCGCGCAGAGCAGCAGCTCTTCCTGACGTGTGCACGAACGCGCACACTGTTCGGCCGGACGAATGCGAACCCGCCGTCACGCTTCCTCAGGGAAGTGCCGGAAGAACTGATGGAAGACGCATCTTCGTCGGGCACGCGCTACGGCGGGGGCGACCGTTACGGCCGCAATGCATCCTCCGCCTCCTATGGCGGGCGCGGTCTCGGCTACGCCGGAGGCGCAGGAGCGAACCAAGCGTCCGGCACAGGCGCGTCAAGCCAGGCGCCGGGCGGATGGCGCACATCCACTCCAGGAAGCAAGGCACCGGCCGCCAGTGGCGTCACTGTCACGACTTCGCTCGACAAGGCGAAGCAGGATGGAGCGCAAGACGGCAGCATCCAAGCTGGCGACAAAGTGTCCCACGCCAAGTGGGGCGTCGGCGTCATCGTCTCCGTCAAAGGGACGGGTACCGATACGGAGCTGCAGATTGCCTTCCCGGCGCCTGTCGGTGTAAAGCGTCTCCTGGCGGCATTTGCGCCGGTTACGAAAGTATAAATGAACAGCAGGTAGAATATCCTGGTGATGACCTTGAAGTGACTTTGTAGATATGAGTAAGAAAGGGGCACCCTCCGTGTCGAATGCACATTCCCGCATGGAACAACTCGTGGCGGATCTGAACCGTTACAATTATCATTATTACACGCTCGACGAGCCTGTCATCTCGGATAAAGAGTATGACAAGCTATATGACGAGCTCGTCGCGTTGGAGCGAGAAACGGGGGTTGTATTGTCCGATTCACCGACGAGTCGGGTCGGAGGCGAGATCCTGAAGGGATTCGATCCGCACCGTCACTTGTCGCGGCTGTGGAGCTTGGACAAGGCGCAGAATGAAGACGATCTGTATGCGTGGCATCAACGGGTCCTGCGCCTTATTCAAGACTACAACACGAAAAATCCAGAGGCAGAGCCTCTTCCTGCGCCCGCTTATGTGGTGGAGTTGAAATATGACGGATTGACCGTCAATCTGACCTATACGGATGGCCAGTTGGTCCAGGCGTCGACGCGCGGGAACGGCGTCGTTGGCGAGGCGATTTTGCCGCAGGTGAAGACGATCCGCTCTGTCCCGCTGACGATTCCGTACAAGGACGGCACGATTGAAGTGCAGGGCGAAGGCATTATGAACCTGTCTGTGCTGGATGCCTATAATAAGACAGCGGCCGAGCCGCTTAAAAATGCGCGCAATGCGGCGGCGGGAGCGCTCCGCAACTTGAATCCGCAAGTAACGGCGCAGCGGAAGCTGAGTGCTTTTTTCTATAATGTTGGCTACTCCGATGACGTAACGTTCACCACCCATCAAGAAATGATGGCATTTCTGAAGTCGAACCAATTCAAGGTGAATCCGTACATTACGTACTTTGATACGATAGAAGAGGTGCGCGAGGAACTGCATCGCGTGCAGGAGCAGCGCCCATCCTTGGATTATTTGATCGATGGGGCAGTCGTGAAGATTACCGATATGCGCACGCGCGAGGTGCTCGGCTACACGGATAAATTCCCGCGCTGGGCCGTTGCCTTCAAGTTCGAGGCAGAAGAGACGACGACCGTGCTGGAGTCGGTCAATTGGGAAGTCGGACGTACGGGTAAAATCACGCCGGTCGCGCGTGTAGAAGCGGTTGAGCTGGCCGGGGTGACCGTGCAGAACTGCACCTTGAACAATGTCGGCGACATCGAGCGGAAGAACCTGAAGCATGCACTGGGCGCACGTGTTTTCATCCGCCGTTCGAATGATGTCATTCCCGAAATTCTCGGTCGCGTGCCAGATGAAGAGGATGGCGAAGAAATTGTGTATCCGACGGAGTGCCCAGCTTGCGGATACACGCTTGAAATGCGCGGCGCGCATTTGTTCTGCAACAACAAGCTGAACTGCAAGCCGCAGATCGTCGCCCGCTTGGCGCACTTTGCATCGCGTGATGCGATGGACATCGAGACGTTCAGCGTCATGACTGCGGAGCAGCTGCATGATGAGCTGAACGTACATGAACCCTCTGACCTGTACGCGCTCGCCTTCGAACAGTTGGTCGTTCTCAATCGGTTCGGAGAGAAGAAGGCGAACAACCTGTTGGAGGCGCTGAATAAAAGCAAGACGCGCGACCTGGCAGCTTTCTTGTTTGCGCTCGGCATTCCGAATACGGGCAAGTCGACGACGCGGGCGCTTGCGGATCACTTCGGGACGCTGGAGGGCGTCATGCAAGCCACAACCGAGGAATTGATCGCCATTCCGGATGTGGGTGACATCGTGGCGGACAGCATCGTAACTTACTTTGCCGACCCTGTGAACCGAGCGAGCATCGACCGGATGCTCGAGCTTGGCGTAGAGCCGCAAGCAGTAGAGAAGCCTGCACCGGTAAGCGAAGATTCGTTCTTCTATGGCAAAACGGTCGTGCTGACCGGAACGCTGCACCTGATGACGCGTGAGGAAGCGACAGAGAAGCTGGAAGCGTGCGGTGCGAAGGTGACAGGCAGCGTATCGAAGAAGACCGATCTTGTCGTCGCCGGAGAGAAGGCGGGCAGCAAGCTGGCCAAGGCAGAACAGTTGGGCATTCCCGTAATTACGGACGAGAACGAGCTCGTGCGGCTGTTGAATGAAGCGCTCAGTCTAAATTGAACAGTCGTTGCACTTCGGAACACCGTTGAACAGTAAGAATATGTATGATACAATTTGCGTATAATAAAAAGAAGATCGTAGCGTCAACTACGACCTTCTTCCCACAATAACCGCATGAAGAGCGGTTGGCTTAATTAGGTGAGCAATCTAAAAAGTAGACCGCAGACCTTGGTGGGGGCGGTCTACTTTTTCTTTAAGTAAGTGAGCAAAGCGAGAATGAACATTCCGAAAAGGAACATTAAACTCAATGCTTCAAATACGCTCACTGGCATCACCTCCTTTGCAGGAGACAAGCCAACCGCCCATAAGCCATTATTGTGTTCCTATGACTATATCATAATATGAACTAGATAGAGTGCTCCTGCATTGCTTACGTAACAAGGACTACTGCTCCAGTTTCAATATACGCCAGCACATACCCTCGACCTTTACCTGCAAGCCCTTGTGATTTCCCGCCAGCATTTCGCCCGTATCGGACCTATCATCGATACTGACACTCTGCCATACACCTTCACAAATCTGCAGACTTATCGTCCGGCTTTGCTCGGATCCATTCAGCACGAAGAGCCAGTGCCCATTCGCATCGGCACGCTCATACGCGATGACCCGGTCATCCTCCTGCGCATGAATGAAGCGGAAGCTGCCCGTCCGCAGCGCGGAATACTTATGCCGCAGCGCGATCAGGCTGCGATAATAGTGCAGCAGGCCGGCAGCCTAGGTCATGCTCCCTGTCCAATCTGACCTCGTCGCCATAATAAATGCACGGTGTGCCCATGAACGTCAGCTGGAACAGCGCGGCCAGCTTCATCTTGCGCTTGTCGTTGCCGCTCAGTGTCAGCAGATGCGGCGTGTCATGGCTGTCCAGCAGGTAATGTTCTCTCCTTTGCTTATTTCGGTTGTTTAAAAAGTCCCCTTTTGATCATGATGCATCCTAAGAGGCCATTCGACATCGAATAGCACTGCCCGGACAAATCGTCTCCGCAGCATTGATTTTAGGGTTGAGCCACTACTAATTTATAATCCGCATACAAGCGCGTGTTGCAGTATAATTATTTTGAGGTGATTATCATGAGGCGATTGAGAATTCGTTTACTGCTTCCTTTTATCATTTTATCCGGATGCTACCACAATCAAGCCCCTACTGAAACGAGCATCCATCAGCAACCAAATAACTATATGGAGTCAAACGAATCTGCACACAACATACCCGAAAAAGCGCTCCCCATCAAGGATGCTGTGAAGCAAGTTCCATTTACGGTAATGCAGCCAGAAGTCCCCTTTGAAGTAACGGACAAATCAGCAAGAGTATTTCATACCCAGATGAATTTCGATGCGATCGAAATATCATACCTCAACACCAAGCAAGGACTTAATCTCCTGTTGACGATAACCAATTCCCAGCATGACACAGGGCCGAAAGGCAAGAAATACCGCAAGCTTGACAATCAAGCTCAAACTTGGGATCAAGCCAATGAATTTTTCAGTGCTTTGTATTGGAGACATGATGGGCTCACCTATGTGCTGTTCTCTGGAAAAGAGACGAATGGAACGACGTCCCCTCTCTATAGCAACGAGCAACTGCTGGAAATTGCAAATACGATAGAGTAAGTCCTGAATCCGTGAAAGATTGTTGTCCAGGGGGTGTTTAAGCCCCGATTCTTGGGAATGGAATAGAAAATGAAGTGCGGCTTGTTTTCGAAGCGCAAATAGCCAGGTGCAAACAGACCTACCCTATTGGGAAAACCCAGTCTTGGATCTACCTCTCAGCCGGACAGCACGATATAAATGCATCGTAAGGTCAGGTACCACGGACTATGGCGGCCAAATCTTAGATTCGTTTCCCGTGCATGCTGAACCAATCGAGAGGCCATCCAAATCAAAATTTTCAACAGCATCAAATCGTTGGTGGCAAACTTCCCTGACGGCAGTCTTTCCAATTTCAGATCTGTTTTGAACTCGCTATGGAATTGTTCACTGGTGGCGTGTTCGCGATACAAACCTACGATTTGCGAGGGTGAACAGGTTAGGGTTGTCCAGTACACTTCTGCTTCCACGCTTTGCGTGAGTGGGATCTATCCATTCGCTTCGACAGCTCGTTCCGTCATGCGATAGACCACACCGTTGAACAGTAAGAATATGTATGATACAATTTGCGTATAATAAAAAGAAGATCGTAGCGGCAATTACGACCTTCTTCCCACAATAACCGCATGAAGAGCGGTTGGCTTTTTACAAGGTGCGAAAGTAGACCGCAGACCTTTGAGACAGGGCGGTCTACTTTTTCTTTAAGTAAGTGAGCAAAGCTAGAATAAACATTCCGAAAAGGAACATTAGACTCAATGCTTCAAATACGCTCACTGGCATCACCTCCTTTGCAGGAGATTAGCCAACCGCCCAAAAGCCATTATTGTGTTCCTATGACTATATCATAATATTTCCAATTGAACTAGATAGTGTGCTCCTGCATTGCTTGCGAAGTGCGAACTACTGCTCCAGTTTCAATATCCGCCAGCCCATACCCTCGACCTCTACCTGCAAGCCCTTGTGATTTCCCGCCAGCATTTCACCCGAATCAGGCCTATCATCGATACTGACACTCTGCCATACACCTTCACAAATCTGCAAAATTACCGTCTGGCTTTGCTCAGATCCGTTCAGCACGAAGAGCCAGCGCCCATTCGCGTCTGCCCGCTCATACGCAATGACCCGGTCGTTCTCCTCTGCATGAACGAAGCGGAAGCTGCCCGTCCGCAGCGCGGAATACGCATGCCGCAGCGCGATCATGCTGCGATAATAGTGCAGCAGGCCGGCATCCTGCCGCTTTTCATCCCATTCCATGCATTTGCGGCAGCCTGGATCATGATCCCCGTCTAATCCCACCTCGTCGCCATAATAAATGCACGGCGTTCCCAAGAACGTCAGCTGGAACAGCGCAGCAAGCTTCATCTTGCGCTTGTCGTTGCCGCACAGCGTCAGCAGACGCGGCGTATCATGACTGTCCAGCAGGTTGAACATGACCTCGTTAGCCTGCAGCGGGTAGCTTGCCAGCTGATGCTGGATCGCTTGCGCGAATCCGAGTCCGTCAATCGATTCCTGTGCAAAAAAATCATGCATTGCATACGTAAACGGATAGTTCATCACCGCATCGAACTGATCGCCCTGCAGCCACATCATGCCCTCGTGGAACATCTCGCCCAAAATATAAGCGTCTGGGTTAACGGCTTTAACTGTTTGGCGGAATTCACGCCAGAACTGGTGGTCCACTTCATTGGCGACATCGAGACGCCAGCCGTCGATGCCGACCTCTTCAATCCAGTAGCGCGCCACATCGAGCAAATAGGTCTTCACTTCCGGATGCTCCGTGTTCAACTTCGGCATCATCGGCGTGAACGCAAATGTGTCGAAGGTCGGCACGTCGTCAATCACCTCGAGCGGGAACTGACGGACATGGAACCAATCCTTGTAGGCGGATTGCTCGCCTTTTTCGAGCACGTCAACAAAAGGCGGGAACGTGTGGCCGCAATGATTGAATACCGCATCGAGCAGGACGCGAATGCCGCGGTCGTGACACACTTGCACCAATTCCTTCAGCTTTTCATTCGTGCCGAAGTGCGGGTCGACCATCATGTAGTTTTTCGTATCGTACTTATGGTTCGTTGTCGCTTCAAAAATAGGGGTGAAGTATATCGCCGTTACGCCGAGCTGTTCCAAATGAACGAGGTGGTTCAGAACCCCCTGCAGGTCGCCGCCAAAATAATTGTCCGGCTTCGGATCGCCGCCCCAAGGCAGCACTTCCTCCGGATCGTTGCTGGCATCGCCATTGGCAAAGCGCTCCGGGAAAATTTGATAGAACACCGCATCCTTCACCCAAGCCGGCGGCGCAAAGATGTCCGCAGGGTTCAGGAACGGATACTCGAACCAGCTCTTCGTCGGCTCCGGCGTTTCCCGTTGGAAGCCGCGTTCGGTCATCCACACCGCGTCATGCGCATCCTCCAGCTTGAACGCGTAGGCGAGACGGCGGAATGGAGGAATCGTCTCCGCTTGCCAATAATCGAACAGATCATCCTGATACATGCGCGTCATCGGAACAGAGATGGTCTTCTCTATTCCCTCCCAGCTGTTGAACTTATCCCCGTAATAGACGGTGACACGATTTACGTCATTTTTCTTCGTGCGGATGCGAACGTGAATGGTTTTGTGGTCATAAGCATATGCCCAGTTCTGTTTAGGGCGATGGTAAATGGCTTCGAGCAGCATAATAATGTCCTCTCCTTTGGCTTATATCGAACTGCTTGCAGACTGACGAACGAAAGATTGATGTTTACGCTTCGGAATCGGGAGACGTCACTGACCTTCGCCATATAAGCTGATGCGGAATGATGATGCGAGCCTGCTCGAACCCATCGCCCTTGATGCGCTGGATTAGAGCCTGAACCGTAGATTGGCCCATTTGATACATGCCGATATCGACGCTCGAAATCTGTGGCAAGCACATCTCAGCCAGCGATGTGTTGTTAAATCCGACGACGCTGCAATCCTCCGGAACTCGGAGCCCGTTATTCCATAGCGAGCGAATGATGCCGAAGGCAACGACGTCATCGATTGCAATGATGGCGGTCGGTCGTTCTTCAAGCTTCAAAATCTGCTCGGTGACTTGCATCGCCGAGTCAGGCGTGAATGCGCCTTCAAAAACATAGTCGCCCCGGAACGGAATGCCCCCATCGAGCAAGGCCTTGCTATATCCGTCCAATCGGTCTTTCGATACCGTCAATTCGAATGGCCCGCTGACGAAGCCGATACGGCGGTGACCGAGTTCAATTAGATGGCGAGTTATCGCCTGCGCGGCTGCAATGTTGTCGTTATCCACGGAAGTGATATCGCTGTAATCCTCGCTGCGCCCAACGAGCACGAACGGAAACTTTTTCTCCCGCAAAAACGATATATTCGGATCCTCTCGTTGAGAGGCGAGCAAAATAATGCCGTCGACGTTGCGCCCCTGAACGAGCCGCTCTACCGCTTTCCATTCTTCTATTTCATTGGTGCTGGTGGTCATCAAAATATCATAACCGCTGGAAGCTGCCTTCGTCACGATGCCCCGAATAATTTCGGAGAAGAACTGATTCTGGAACAGTTCTTCTGCGGGGCGGGGGAGAACAATGCCGATATTGTGCGTTGTCCTCGTAACTAAGCTCTTGGCCATAAGGTTCGGGTGGTAACCAAGCTCTTCCATGACCTTGCGTACTTTGCGGCTTGTCTTCTGGCTGATACGCGAATCGTTCGAGATTACGCGCGACACCGTAGAAGGCGAGACGCCAGCCTTTTCGGCCACATTAATTATGGTTACTGCCATCGGGAAAACCTCACTTACTATAAATGTTCTCAAGTATGAATCACAGTATAAAATAAAATATTTTTTTGTGCAAACGGTTTACAAGATAAAAGTTGAATTGTATAATCCACATATACGCAACCGCTTACAATGCCTTTGTATTAAAGGGTTTATTTTTTTAACGATTTGTGCAAAGGTTTGCATAGATCTAGGAACAATTTTGCACCATGGTACCTAGCTTCAACTTTGCACGCTTTGAAATCAGCAAACTTGCACAATTGAAAGGGGATTCACACATGAAGAAATGGGTAGTAACGCTTTTGTCGGTCATGATGGTATTTACAATTACGGCTTGTTCCTCCGGCGGCGGCAATAATTCGACGAGCGGGGCGGGAGCAACGACAGATGCTGCGGAGTCGACAGACACGGCGACGGACAGCGGGGCAGCGGAAAGCGATCAGTTGGTTCCAGAAGAAGGAGCAAGCTTGATCGTATGGGAGAGTAAAGAAAGCCGTCCTTTCATCGAGGCTATCACCAAGGAATTCACAGAGAAGTACAACGTTCCCGTCAAGTTTGAAGAAGTGGCGGCTCCTGACCAAGTCAATAAGCTGGTCAATGACGGTCCTGCCGGCATTGCAGCGGATATCGTAGTCTTCCCGCATGACAACCTGGGTAAAGCGGTAACGGCTGGTCTCGTGTTCCCGAATGATTTCCATGAGGCACAGACACGTGAAGCGAACTCCGAATTAGCAGTTAATGCAGCATCCTTTGATGGCGTGCTGTACGGATATCCGCGTTCTGTAGAAACGCTCATCATGTTCTATAACAAAGACTTGCTGCCAGAGGCACCTAAGACCATGGAAGAGGTTGTTGAACTATCCAAGAAAATGAACGACATACCTAACAAAAAGTACACGTACATGTGGGAAATTGGGAACTTCTATTATGACTACATGTATCTGGCAACAACAGGCGGCTACGTGTTCGGCAACAATGGCAGCGATAAAGCGGACATTGGCTTGAACAACGAAGGTGCGGTTAAAGGGGCGGCGTTCCTGCAGCAGTTTGCTAAGCAGGTGCTTCCATTGACGACATCCGATGTAACGGGCGATGTGAAAAAGGGCTTGTTCTCCAGCGGTCAATTGGCGATGAATATCGACGGACCATGGGCGATTCCGGACTTGAAGAAAGCAGGCATCAACCTCGGCGCAGCAATGATCCCTAGCATCGATGGCCAGCCTTCCAAGACGTTCTCCGGCGTGAAAGCTTGGTATGTCAACTCTTACACGAAATATCCGAACGCGGCTAAGCTGTTCGCAGAATATGCATCGACGAAAGACGCTCAGCTGAAAGCCTTCGAATTGAACGGCGTTGTCCCTTCCAACAAAGAAGCGGCAGCCGATCCAACAGTAGCCAACGATCCGTTCACCGTTGCGGTATTAGAGCAGTTCGAGAACTCTTACCCAATGCCGGCTATTCCAGAGATGGGCAGTGTGTGGAGCCCGATGGCGGCAGGCCTTGCAGACGTGCTGAACAAAGGAAAAGATCCGAAAGCAGCGCTTGACAACGCCGTACAGCAAATTAAAGACGCCAATAAATAAAAGTACGTGCTCCAAACAGATCAACTTGACTCATGATCAAAAATGGAAGGCAGCTTTATTAACTTCCTATAAATAAAGAGAGAAAAAGCCCGGGGGAGCAATCGCTTGCCCGGGTCGTTTAAATTGGTCGGACGTCGTGACATAACGATATTGGATATGGAGAAAGGAGAGTCCTTTATGAGCACTCGACAATCGTCTTCTTCGGGTGATGCGCCATCTGCACTTCATCAGACAGGGCCGACGCCAGGTGAGACACATGCGAAATACGCCAGTAAAGCTGCCGTTCTTTCTGGGGTGTTCTGGGGTCTAGGGCAACTATTTAACCGTCAGTATCTCAAAGGTATTCTGCTCATGCTGTGTGAAGCCTTGGGGCTTTACTATTTAATCAATCAATTGCCGCGTGCATTATGGGGATTATACACACTCGGCGAGACGCCTTCCCAAATGCAGAAGGTCGGCAAGCTGTACAAGATGGTGGCTGGTGATCATTCCATCCACCTCATTATTAGCAGCTTAATTACCCTGGTTGTCCTGTTTGTATTTATTTGGATGTACATTTTAGTTGTGAAGGACGCCCTTGCAGTCGGACGTCTGCGTGAGCGGGGCGATACACCGAATCGTTTCCTGCAGAGCTTGGAATATGTGAAAGAGAACAAATTCGCCTATTTGTTCTTGGCTCTGCCGACAGCGGCTGTATTGTTCTTTACGATTATGCCGATCATCTTCATGATTTTACTTGCCTTCACGAACTATTCGGCGCCTGAGCATATTCCGCCGGCGAAGCTGGTCGATTGGGTCGGCTTGCAGAACTTTAAAGATTTGCTGCAGCTTGGATCATGGAGTGACACGTTCTACGGCGTATTGACGTGGACGATCATTTGGGCCATCTTGGCTACCGTCACTTGTTATTTTGGCGGTATTCTAGTAGCGCTGTTGGTGCAGCAGGCGGGAATTCGTTTCAAGACGATGTGGCGCACTATTTTTATTATTCCGTATGCGATTCCGCAAATGTTGTCGTTTCTCATTATGCGCAACATGTTTAACGGTGAATTCGGTCCAATCAACCAATACTTGAGCTATTTCGGGTTAGGCAAGCTGCCTTGGCTGTCCGATCCGTTCTGGGCCAAAGTAACTGTGCTTATGGTCAATATGTGGGTAGGTATTCCGGTTACGATGGTGCTTGTCATCGGCATATTGACTACGATTCCGAAAGATATGTACGAAGCTGCGGATGTTGACGGAGCAACGGCATGGCACAAATTCCGCTCCATCACGATGCCGATGATTCTGTACTCAACAGCACCTATTTTAATTGGGCAATTTGCAGGTAATATTAATAATTTTAACGTCATCTTCCTGATGACCAACGGGAACCCGCCTAACGGCGAATACCAATATGCGGGCAGCACCGACTTGCTTGTCACCTGGCTGTACAAGTTGACGCTGGATAACAACAAGTTCAATATGGCGGCAGCCATAGGCATCATTATCTTCATTATTGTGGCCTCGCTATCGATATGGAGCTATCGCCGTACACGTTCATTCCGAGAGGAGGATCTCATCCAATGAGTGTGGGGAAAAAGAAAAATTCAAAGCTGCGTCTTACATTTAGCTACCTGCTGTTAATCATCATTGCAATAAGCGTCTTTTATCCGACCATTTGGATTTTGATGTCCTCCATCCGGCCGGGAACGTCTATTTACAGCGAAACGTTAATTCCGAAAAACCCGACGTTTGAGCATTACATTAGCTTATTCACATCGGACCAATACCAGTATGGCCGCTGGTATTTGAACACATTAAAGATAGCGACCTTTAACATGATCTTCGGTGTTATTCTGGTCGTTATGACCGCTTATGCCTTGTCGCGCTTTCGTTTCTACGGACGCAAAAATTTGATGTCGGGGATGCTGGTGCTCGGCATGTTCCCTGGATTTATGAGCATGATCGCCATATACATCCTGCTGATGCAGCTTAATTTGCTGGATACGCATATGGCCCTGATTTTGGTGTACTCTGCGGGAGCTCCGTTAGGAGCGTTTGTCGTGAAAGGTTTCTTCGATACCATTCCGAAGAGTCTGGAGGAATCGGCTCGCATTGATGGAGCCTCCCATTGGACCGTATTTCGTAAAATTATGCTGCCACTTTCCAAGCCGATGATCACATACGTTGGTCTTACCACTTTCGCCGGCGCGTGGGGCGACTTCATCTTTGCCCGCCTCGTATTGCGGACGAAAGAAAAGTGGACGCTTGCCATCGGACTTTGGGATATGGTCAACAACGCATCGACCAACTTTACGATGTTTGCGGCCGGTGCCGTGTTGATAGCCATTCCGATTGCGCTTTTGTACTTATTCCTGCAGCGCTTCCTCGTGGAAGGACTTACAGCCGGGGCGAGCAAAGGATAGTAGGAGCTGGAATGGGATTAAATTAGAAAGAAGTAGGAGCAGGAGGGATTACGATGCTAGACACAAGTGCAGCGATACACCCAGAGAATGCAAGCCAGCATACAGAGAGAAGCACGGGCGTGCAGCTTGGGATGATTACACAGATTACAGAACAGAATAATGCGCTTCTGCTTATGGGAGAGCATTTTAATCTGGCCATAACATCGGTAGACGGCGGTTCGATTCGCATCAAGACATTCCGCGGACAGCAGCCGAATTGGAAGACGACTCCGGCGATTATAGCGTCGGAGACCCGTACTCAAGAGCCGCTGAAGTGGACGGCTGATGAAGAGCGGGTGTCGGTTGTTAGCGGAAGCACAACGGTTGAAATGAATCGGAAGACAGGTTCCTTGTCCATCCGCAACGGAGAACAACAGGTGAACATCCTCAGTGTGCAGCGAAATCGGGAGTCTGTAGGCGACTATACGACATTTATTTCGCTGAGTGAAGATGACCATATTTATGGCCTCGGGGAAAAGACAGGATTTCTGGATAAGCGCGGCGAGCGCTATACGATGTGGAATACCGACGTATACGCCCCTCATGTGCCGGAAATGGAAGCCTTATATCAATCCATTCCTTTCCTGACGGTGTTGAATAACGGCAACGGTTATGGATTGTTCTTGGACAATCCGGGCAAGACCGTATTTGATATGCGTACCTATGCGAACATGGCGATGATTCAATCTTGGACTGGCGAGCTTGATCTATATTGGATTGAGGGGCCGACCATGAAGGAAGTTATCGTCCGCTACAGTGAGCTGACCGGACGCATGCCGCTGCCGCCGAAGTGGGCGCTCGGATATCACCAATCACGTTACAGCTATATGGATGAAAAAGAAGTGATGGATCTGGCGCATACGTTCCGCGACAAGGAGATCCCTTGCGATGTCATCCATCTCGACATTCATTATATGAACGGCTATCGCGTCTTTACGTTTGATGAGAACCGCTTCCCGAATCCGGAGCAGATGATGGCGCGGCTGCGCGAGCTCGGCTTCCATATCGTTCCGATCGTGGATCCGGGCGTGAAGAAGGATCCGATGTATGCCGTCTATATGGAAGGCGTCGACGAGAACTTCTTCTGCAAAACGGCCGAAGGAGACATATATACCGGTCCGGTCTGGCCGGGAGAGAGCGCGTTCCCGGACTTCACTGAATCGCGCGTGCGCGATTGGTGGACGGAGAAGCAGCGCTTCTATACGGACTTGGGCATCGACGGCATCTGGAACGACATGAACGAGCCGGCCATCTTCAATGAGACGAAGACGATGGACGTCAATGTCATGCACGGCAACGAAGGCGATCGCAAGACCCACGGCGAGCTGCACAATCTATACGGCATGTGCATGTCCCAGGCGAGCTATGAAGGACTGAAGGCACTGCTCGACGGCAAGCGTCCGTTCGTATTGACGCGCGCAGGCTACAGTGGTATTCAACGCTATGCAGCCGTATGGACAGGCGACAACCGCAGCTTCTGGGAGCATATGTCGATGGCGATGCCAATGGTGCTCAACCTGGGGATGTCCGGCGTTCCGTTCGCGGGACCGGATATCGGCGGCTTCGCCCATCATACAAGCGGCGAGCTGCTGGCACGGTGGATGCAGATGGGTGTCTTCTTCCCGTACTGCCGCAATCATAGTGCCATTGATACGCTGCGTCAGGAGCCTTGGTCGTTCGGCGAAGAGATCGAGCGCATCTGCCGGCAATACATTTCATTGCGCTACCAATGGATGCCTTACCTGTATCATTGGTTCTATGAAGCCTCCAAAACGGGGCTTCCGGTTATGCGTCCGCTTGTGCTCGAATATCCGAACGATCCACAAGTATATAATTTGTGCGACCAATTCCTCGTGGGTGATTCGGTTATCGTTGCTCCGGTATACCGCCCGAATACGGAATGGCGATCTGTGTATTTGCCGGAAGGCGAGTGGGTGGATTACTGGAGCGGGGAGCGCTATGCGGGCCAGCAGCACATTCATGTGCATGCGCCGCTTGCGAAGCTGCCAATCTTTATCCGCGCAGGCGCTATTCTGTTGGAAGGTCCGGTTCGCCAGTATGCGGATGAGGCGGTTGCGGATGAGTTCGTGACGGCATCCATCTATCTGCAGGGCAGAAGCGGGACGAGCAGTCTGGAATGGTACGAAGATGACGGCTTGACATTTGCCTATGAAGACGGGGAATGGAATAAGATGCTTATCGAAGCGACAGAGTCTGAGCAAGCGCTGAACGTGACGGCGAAGTATACAACTCGCGGTTACGATTCGCAGCGGGCAAGCATCCAATTCCGCATCATCGGCCTTGCGGCCGCTCCGAAGGGCGTTGCTGGATCGGGTGAGCAGGTTCAGGCTGCGCAGCTGGCTCAGCAAGCATCGGGCTGGGCTTATGAAGCCGAGCGCGGTGAGCTGTGGTTGAAGTTGCCTAACACTACAGATGGAATCGAAATGAATATCACATTGTAAAAGTAGATTGAACTGAAAAAGCGATGGAGCATTCGGCTGTGAGGCCGGGATGTCCCATCGCTTTTCTTATTGATAACTTTTCCCGCCAAACATTTCTATTTCACCAAAAATAATTGATTAATCGCTTAACTTAACATGAACACGGGTCATCGCCCTTGCTTACGAATCCGAATTGAACGCTATTACCGAGTCGCGCCATATGAGCTGATGTGGAATGATGATCCGAGCTTGCTCGAAGCCATCGCCCTTAATACGCTGGATGAGCGCTTGGACCGCCGAACTGCCCATCTGATAAATACCGATATCGATACTGGCGATCGGAGGCAGGCACATTTCAGACAACAACGTATTATTGAAGCCAACCACACTGCAGTCTTCCGGTACGCGCAAGCCGTTGCTTCGCAATGAACGAATGATGCCGAATGCGACAACATCATCGATCGCAACAATGGCCGTCGGACGTTCCTCCAGCTTTAAGATTCGCTCCGTCATTTGCGCCGACGATTCCTGAGTGAATTCGCCTTCCAATATGTACTCTTCGCGAGATGGGATTCCCGCCTCCATCAATGCTTTGCTGAATCCATCCAGCCGATCCTTCGATACCGTCAAATTGAATGGACCGCTCACAAAGGCGATATTGCGGTGACCCAACTGGATCAACCTGCGTGTAATGTCATACGATGCAGCAATATTATCGTTATCCACCGAAATGATGTCCAAATACTGATCGCTGCGGCCGACCAGCACGAATGGGAACTGCTTGTCCCGTAAAAAGGAAATAATCTGATCGTCTCTGCGAGAGGACAATAAAATGATGCCATCCACATTTCGGCCATGCACTAACCGTTCGACCGCCTTCTCTTCTTCCATCTGACTTGTTCCGGCAGTCATGAGCACATCATAGCGGCTGGAAGCTGCCTTCGTAACGATGCCGCGAATAATTTCGGAAAAAAATTGATTCTGAAACACCTCATCCGCAGGGCGAGGCAGGACGATGCCCAAATTGTTCGTTGTCTTCGTGACCAGACTCTTCGCAAGCATATTCGGGTGATACCCGAGCTCTTCCATTGCTTTGCGCACCTTGCGGCTCGTCTTCTGGCTAATACGCGAATCATTCGAGATGACACGTGATACGGTTGATGGAGACACGCCTGCTTTTTCAGCTACATGAATAATCGTTACTGCCATCGGATTGTCCTCGCTTTGCAAAATAGTACCCAGAGTATAAGTCATAACCGGAGCGGGTGCAAAGCATTTGCAACAATATATGAAGACTCCGCTGAACAATCCATTTCATTCATTTGTAATCTGTCGTTCATATTCGGTTCATGTTCTCTTTCTACAATATAAAAGTCCGAAGCGACATCCTGATATGCCCAAAGGACATTATCGTTGTGGGCCCTTCTGGCTCGGGGAAAAGCACCTTTTTATCGATTGCAGGGACATTGCTCACGCCGTCAAGCGGACGCATTTTAATTAATGGGACGGATATTGCGGGAATTACAACGCAGAAGCTGAATCGTGTCCGTTTGGACCATATCGGCTTTGTTCTAATTTGGTTCCGTATTTAACCGTTGTGGATCAATTATTGCTAGTGGCCCGGTTGAGTAAGAAGAGTGCGAAGGAAGCCGAGCGAAAAGCTGTACAATTATTAGAAGATGTCGGCATGCTGTATCGTCTTCATCACTATCCTGATAAGCTGTCGGGAGGGGAGCGTCAGCGCGTTGCGATTACGCGTGCGTTAATGAACGATCCTGAGGTTATATTGGCCGATGAGCCTACTGCGAGCTTAGATTCCAAGCGGGGACGGTCGGTCGTGGAAATGCTTGCTTCTGAAGTAAAGGCCAGACGCAAGGCTGCGGTCATGGTTACACATGATGAACGTGTATTGGATTTATGTGATCGGATCGTCACTATTAAGGATGGCGCGCTTGTGGAAGAGCAAGCGCAGAAGCGAAGTCATACGGTTCAGGCGAAACAATTAGAAATGGCGCGCAGCTGACTCGTGTGATTAGTTCCTTCTCTTTTGAATTAGGTTTCTCGACAAAATGGGATGCAGCTTGACACCGCATCCCCAAATATCATTTGTAATTTATTTCTTGTTGCATCGAATAAAGCAAATATGGTACATTATTTCTTGTCGATTCGACGCGAAACTTGCTGAAACACAATGAAATAAATAAGTGTTGACAACAAAATGTCGATTTGATATAGTAGTTAAGCGCTGACGCCGAAAGGCATCAACGCACGAAAGTTAAATAAGAAATATGAGTTCCTTGAAAACTGAACAAATGACAAAGCAAGAGAATGAAAATTCTCGTCAGCAATACAATGAGCAAGTCAAACTAACTTT